>WJMH01000021.1 GCA_014728045.1 Candidatus Omnitrophota bacterium | reverse complement strand
TCCTCACAAAACAAAATGAAAAAGGGCAGTTTTAAGACTTGCCCAGGTCTGTGTGTGTTTACGCCGCCTTGTTATCCACTCGACGGGGGTAGTAGGTGATCCACCCGTTGTTCTTTTTGGTACGTCGCCAACTCTTCGTTGGCTCGTACCTCCGGGTTTCTCCGTTGAAACTCACCGGGACCTCCCCCTCAGGTTCCACGGTCTCATTCACCCCGTTCCAATTGTCCGGAACGAACACCGCAAAGGAATTCCCACTCTTGAATGCACAAGGGGTGGGATCCCTCTTCGGAAGTTCTTCCTTCTTCTCCCTCTTCGCCTTGGGAGCCTTCGCCTTGGCTGCCTCCTCGGTCAGCCGACGAACTTCCTCACGAAGTTCTTGCATTGTCTGAGCGATATCCTCAGGGATCGCCTGCTGGGGCTCCGGCTTTGCCTTTGCCTTTGCCTTGCTTCGCTTCGGCTTTGCTTCAGCCTTCGGCTCGCTCTTTCCGGGAAGTGCCGGAGGGGCACTCTTCTTCTCGAACATATTGTCAATCTCCTGTTCCGTCATGGTGCTGTTGTTGCTGTTGCTGTTGCTGTTGCTGTTGGTCATGGTTATATCTTACCTATTCTGTATATCAGAGTTGAATGTAGGGCTATAGTGCCCTACTGATCGATGCCGGTCTCGGAAGCGCCGACCAGCGGGCCGGTCGGCTCAAGAAAAGCGCATGCGAGTATTAGATACTGACTGTACGGATCAATCTATTGATCCGCATATGTCAATACCTAAGCTGCGTAACGCTTGCCTCTTTTGGCAATATGCCTGCGCTTTTTCTCCTCGCGCAAACGCTTGCCAAGAACCCTTTCCATCACTTGCAATTCTGCAAGATCCTGTTCGGGGTCCTCCTCCTGAAGGTCTCTGAAATAGACTTCATCCTCCATTTTTTGGAAAATGTCGTCTACCTCTTCCAACGTCAGCGGTCTTCCAGCCCCTCCGTCGAAAGAAGCCGACCCGTCTTCGTGAATCCGGACATCTTCCAGACTCACTCCTTCTCGAATCTCTCGAATGATCTCAATATCCATAATTGGCTTCCTCTTCTGCGGTCAGCTTGCGAACGAAATGGTGATAATCACCCTCGTCCCATGCTCCCTCTGGCTTTCCTGTGAAGGAAAGATAGGAGATTGTCTCATCTCCATTGGTAAAGACAATTTCGTGAACCCGGATATCTTCCAGGTTCACACCTGCTTTCTTAGTATCCATCTCAATATCTCCTCAGCTTTGTACCGCCGCGATGATCTTGCCCACCCACTTCTGGGTGTCTTCGTGCGAAGCGTCAATCACGCCACCCGCATCGAAGAACTCAGCCAGATCGGCGACCAAATCCCGAACCGGAAAGTAACCCAGAACCTCATCTCTGACCTGGTGCTCCTGCATCCGCTTGAATCCCACATCCTTCGGCTGAAGCCAGCCACGAAGCTGCTTCTCTCCGTAGGGCTCAATATCACCCTCCTTGACTTCCCGGAAATCAATCTCTTTCGGATCGAGAATATGCCCGAAACGATACGGAGAACTCTCGTTGCGCTCGTCCGGAATGATGCCAATCTCGACACCTTCGTACTGCGAAAGATCCGACAGGCATCGCTTCGGCACACAATAGTGCCCTTCCGAGCCCTGAATGCTCAGGGTGAATCGAACACCATCGGCCCGAATCAAACGGAGCCCTTTGAAGATCTGAAATCCCCAACCTTTGCTGCTTTGAGGAATGCACTTCAGAAGTGCACGAACCCTCTTTACAGTCAGGCTGTTGTCCAGCCCAGTATCAACCTTCACGATTTTTTCCATCTCAATCTCCTCAGCTTTTAACAGAAAAGGTTTATTTTTACAAGCCCAAACCCTTAGGCTTCCGGGCATCAAAGAGTGTGTAAGTTCCCCTACACACTCTTTGATGTCCGGCCAGATTCCCTCTGGCCGGGGGGGTTAGTACGCTTCTTCGGCCCACGCGAGCTTTCGCTCGCGATCAACTACAACTTCCCAGCTGTAGTTGTAGCCGTCATAGAAGAGGGCTTTCCAGCCCTCTTCCGTGCAAGACTCGCACAAGGGAACGTGATACGTTCCCTTGTGCGAATGACCTGCCCCGCATACGGAGCAGGTCATTCTTGCGCCCCCCACCAGCGCACTGCGGCCTGCGGAGCCATCCCCATGGCCTCGCAGGCGTCAATCCACACTCCCGGAGCAACTGCGCTCCGGGAGTTGTTTTCGTTTTCCCACTCCCCAATGGGAGTGGGAGCGTCGGTGGTTGGTCCGTGGGACAC
>WJMH01000020.1 GCA_014728045.1 Candidatus Omnitrophota bacterium | reverse complement strand
GCTTTGCGCGCCTGCATATCCGTTTCCGCATTTTCGTATATCTGAACGCTCCAATCGACTACTTTATCGCCTAAATCCTTTACAACGTCCCACCCAGCACTCACATCCTCATATACCCCCGTCCAGAAGTTCGCGCCCCTTGAGGAGGGATCAATGAAGTCGGGGGAGAGAAAACCGGCTATTCCCCTGCTGAAATTGATTGTCGCGTCGGTTGTCATGGAAAAAAGCGCGAGCGGTCCTAACCCGTAAGCCAGCCATCCTGGCCGTAGACCGGTTCCACTCCAAGTTCTTTGCCGCGCTTGACCAAGTCTTCTTGCTCCCTCAATAATTTCTGGCGTTTTTCCTCTAATTCCGGCGATCGTGTTATCGGACTGTTCGCTGATATAGGCTTCCGCGATTTCTTTCGTAATTCCAATAAGCGTTTTTCCCAAATTGTATAATCGGCTTCTAGTAAGTCCAATTCCTTTGAGCGCTGTGTTAATTCCTTTGAGCGCTGTGTTAATTCCTTTGAGCGCTGTGTTAATTCCTTCTCTAGATCCGCCAATTGCCTGTCTATAGCCAGTGCCTCCTCCCCCAAATCCTTTGCTTCCTTTTTGACTTCCTTGACCGACAGGTTTTCCCAATTTTTTATCCGCTCCTCGCAGCGTCTCCCAAATTCTTCCACCTTTTTCAAGTGTTCTTCGAAGTATTCCCGTCCAACCTTCCCAAAGCGTTTGTCCAAGTCCACCCTTAATGTTCGCAGACCCCTCAAGCGTCTTTCCACCCGCGCCTTTACCGATCTTTTCCATAATCCTGCTAAAAATCCCATTAGCTCTTCCTCCAATTGTACTTGCAGACGACTTCATGCCTTTAACTATCTTTCCAAAAACAAACATACTGCCTGCTATTTCACCAACTATACGACCCTTCTCCCTGTTACCTGCAATTATACCTATTCCTTCACGAGTGGCAAGCTCCAGACGCTCAGCATATTCCCTGCCGCTGGAATAAAACGCACGCCACAGGTTTTTCCAACTTGAAAGTGAAAATACTTTTTTCGCCGCGCTTACGGGATGCCTTACTATGTAAACACCTACCGACGCCAGCCCTAGCGCGCTCTCGACGCCACCGGCCAGAAATCCTTCGCTAAAACCAAAAACCGAACTTGTTACCGACATGTGTTCGGCATATAATCTGTCTCTCAACTCGTGGTTGTGAACGGAATAGAAAAGCCTAGACTTGATATTAACTGATTCTCTTCTTAACATTAAGTCAACGGTTTCGCCCACAAGCCCATCATACAGGACCTCTTTTATCAAGCCTTGATATGTCGTACCCAGACTTACTTCCTCTCCCGCCGAAATGCCGCTTAAGGTGCTTTCTATCAAGTTTACGCCGGCTTTCAGGCCTGAAACCGTTATACCCTTCCCCCCAATCATTGCATATAATATTTTCGAGGCGTACAACCCTGCCGCGATAAACCTTTCTACATTCTCTTTAAAAACCGTTATATTGGCAGCGTAATTTGACTTAAGACCATTTAAACTTACGATCAGTAAGTCGATTGAGCTTTGCACAACATCTTGCGAAAATTGCAATTGAAAATCCGCATTTTGAGAGTTTACCACATATTGCAAAACGCTCAAAATCGCCGTTAATTCGCGCAATGTGACAGGGAGGAAATCGGTATCGATTTTCCCAGCTTCCAATTTCAAAATACCCATCAACGATCCAACTGTCGCTTCGCCTATTTTTCCGGGCAAATCAGGCTTCAACTGGCTTTTTAACACCTCCGCCTCTGGGAGTTCCGTTTTTAAGTTCCTATTGTCACGCAGAAGTTTACAATTTTCCCCGGTCAGAATTTTCCCATCTATGATCTCAAAAGCACCCCGGTTCGGCACAATATTTCCATCCGGGGTTATACTATATAAATTCTGCTGGACATTCACCGTAACCGTGGCGCCCTGAGCGCCTGAAACGGGCACTATCCCTTCAGGGCGAGAGCCATAAATCAGCTCTGAAGAAGTCACTACTTCCGGCACGCTATCGGCATGCGCGTATGGGACGATGGCATCGCCTATTTTCTCAAGAAGGGTACCCCCCATATCAGGCGATACCGCGCCCTCGTCTAGGCTCTCAATAAGAGGCAGCAGCTTCCCGTCAAGATCCCGCCGTACGGAGCTGAAGAACGCATCTCCATGCTCAACGACCAGTTTATTCCCGTTTATGCTCAAACCGGCACCGTCGTACAGGAACATGGCGTCGGTTACATCCTCATCCGTTTCCATAAGCCAGACGCCCTGATGATCTCGACCGTCAACGGTTAAAAGTGCCTCGCCATCAACGACCAGCTCGGATCCTTCGAGCCTCACGCCCATGGAGCTGGCAGCAAAACCCTTCCCCCCCAGATCGACCTCAAGCCCCATGGCGGCACAGGGTAACCGTCCGCGTATAACACTATCTTCCCCTATGGAAAACGGGATGACCGTATCGCCGACTATATAATCAAAATTACCTCCCGCAAAGCCATCAAGGTCTTCGAACGCGGCCCCGGAATCAACGTCAGGAACGAACATGTCACATACCATTATGCCCTCGCTGAACCTGCTGAGGCGCTTTACCGTCCCGTCATCGAAACGCACAAAGAAAGTCTCCGTCATGACCGCCTTTGCCGCACCGTTTATGCGGGATAATATATTAACGTATGAACCGACCCCGGGAAGGGCTTTCATAAGCTCGGGCACCTTGTAAGAATATTCTCTTTCCATGATAAGTTCGCCGTTCTTATCATATACTTTCTCGCAGACGGGGCGACCCTTGTAATCCCTTTTCCTGACCGTATCGCCTACTCGCATGAAAACCTTCTCGAACTGCTGGCATTTGAGGGAAAGATCGGCCGCGTACGCACCGTTCTCGACGAACACGGTGAAATCGGTGAACTGTTTTCTTATAACGCTGTTAAAGGCGGGGGTACCTTTTTCTATGCCCAGTTTCGACATCAGCCCGGGCAATTCAACCAGATGGATCGACCGGATCTTCGCATGAATCTCGTATTCGCCTTTTTCACCAACTACCAGTTCTATGTTCTCAAAATTCGCTATCTGTCCGTCAGCAAGTTCGACAAGACCTTTTATTTCATGCGCCAGTTTCCTCAGTTTAGGCGTCTGCTCCTTAAGGTCGTCCAGGAGCTTGTTGACGCTTACCCGGTCAAGTTTCAACGCCAGACCGCGTATTTTCGTTTCCCTCGCGCCGGGATCCACCTCAAGAACAAGATCGAACTGGCCCTGCCTCAGACCGCTGAAGTTCTTCGCCAGGTACTGATCGGCTTCGGCCGAAAGAGAAGGATCTTTTATCTGGGCCGGGTCTACGCGCATGAGCGCCCCGACGATCTCACTCCCCGAGCGGTTGATCTTAACTACTATCTCCAGGCCGCTCAGTTTATCAGCGCTGCCCACGGCGTCCAGAACGGTCTGTTTGAGGAATGACAGGTCTTCCCTTCCCGCCTCATCAGAAGATTCAATAAATGAAACCGCGTCCTTGACCTGGAGGAACATGAATAGATCCCCCGTCTTCAGGTTAAGCTCAAGTTCCGCCTTGTCCTCTACCCCGTAACCGGCCCGTTCGAACCACTCCAGAGCCTCTCCCTTCAGGCCGTCATATCCGGCGTCTCCCATCAGGTAAGATCTTTCGCCGTCGGCGGTCATAGCGAACTGTAAACTCTGATTCCCGTCCACAAGCCAGTTCTGTTTCAAGGTCGATATCCCCTCGCGGGAAGCAAGCGACTCAACCAGCGCTCCGGCCTCGTGTTCAAGTTCGTCCACAAGGTCGAATACCATGTAACTTTCCCCGTCCTTATACCCCTCGAAGCGAAGCAGGTTGGACCGGCCCGTATCTTTTTGACGAGTGCCGATAAGACCGAAAAGCCCCCCGGCGAATTCGGTGACCCCCTTAAATAAAGAAACTACTTTTGTCCTTAACCCGTTCACTAAACGGGTGAGCTTATTCCCTTTCCGCTGCTCCGCCTTAGGCGCGCTGAAGAGCTGGCTTACGGCGGATCTTGCGATCGGGGAAATAGCCCTTGTCCATACCGAAGGATTATCTTCGACATATTTATTTATTGAAGCCTCCGCTATGGATTTAATGGCCGTCGCGGTCAGGAATTTACCCATGTTATTGAAAGAACCCCTGTCGCCTATAATTCCGCCGTACGTGTAGCCAACCGCGGCGGAGGAGAAGCTTGCTACAGCAGACGTGAGGAAAGTTCCCCATTCATTCTGCCTGCCTACCTCTGTAACGCCCTCGGCAACGATGGCCTGAAGCGCGCCTACCTGTGCGTCAAAAACGAATCTTTCGAAAGTCCCGAAGCCGGCTTCGGTAAACTCGCCCAGACCGATACCTGCCCAGAGATTCTGAAATTCCCCCAGAGGCGTCATGTTCATCACTTCCTGCATGGGCGAGAACCCCAGAAGCCCCCCGAAACCGCTGCCCAACCCCGCCGACAATAGCTGCGTTCCCAGCGAGAGCATGTCGAAAGTACCGTTCGCCAGAGCGATACTCGAATTCAGCACCAGTGAAAGCGCCCAGCCGATATAAGGGACCGCGTTAAGAACAGCACTTATAACACTGATAATGGTCCTTCCGAAAAAATCAGACCAGAAATTCGTGCTTATTACCTGCACATCGACGTACTGGTTCACGTCCTCTTGTGTCTTCTCTCCGTATTTATCGTACCAGACGGTCTTATCGTAATGCTCGGTTATCCTGTATGTACCGTTCCTGTCGCTTTTCTCGGTTTCCCTATGGAAATGATAATATGTTTTTGTGCGGGAAATACCGCCCGCTTCATTATAAAAATAATAATTCTTCGAATAACTATACGCGTCTATGCGTGTATAGGTCTCAACAAGCTGTCCGAGGGCATTATATCTTGAGGTGTCCACCCTGGAGGACTCCCCGTCCGCCCAGGAAGAGTAGCTCATTCTCTGACCGAACTCGTTATAAGTGATGGTGCCTACAGCATTAAGCTCATCCTTTACCACGGATGCGTCAGCTGTCCTGATGATCTTTATTCTTTCCACATAATTCTTGAGCTGGTTACCCGTCCTGTATACAGTCGCGAGCCTTTTAACGGTCTTTTCCTGCTCCTCCCGGGGCTTGCCGGAGCCAACATCCTTGTAACCGGTCTCTGTCTCCAGGTATTCCGCGTGCCTGCCCAGTTCATCGAAAGCTGTAACGGCAGTAGTCCTCCTCCAGGGCCGGTATTCTTCAAGTTCGTCATAAATCCGCCATCCCGCCTGTTGCGCCCAGCGTATCTGCTCTGCATCGGTAAGGGCCTTAAGGTCCTCGTCGTTCAGGCATATCTGGTTCAGTTCGTCCGACTTGACGTATTCTGTGACATCGGGGGTGTAAAGATCCTCCCAGTAGATCTCTCTTCCGTACCCGTCATAAACAAGCTGACTCCTTCTATTGAACGTGGAACTGGACAATCCGGGTCCGGTCCTTTCGGTCAACTCGGTAAAACCGTTCATCCTGCCGTTTTCATAGCTAATATCGGAAACCGCCCTTGTGGTGACGATACTGCTGGAGTCATCACTGATAGTTTCCACATATCCGGTAATATTGTTCTTGCTGTAGACGATATCCTCTCTATTGATGGTCTCGGTGATATCCAGCCCATCAGGCTCATCAGTAATATGCCGGGTGCGTACTGTCTGCTCGAACCCGGTAGTACGGTCGACTTCATAGCTCGTCTGCCAGTCCGTTTCGGTCCGTACCGTGTCTTCCGGTATGGACACTCCGTTACAATTGGCAGGGCTGTTATCCTCGAGCTTGACCTCGCTGTAGCTGAGCATATTGTTCTTATCGTCATATTCTTCGACCGTAAGGTTGGTCTGCGCACTAGAGTATTTCTCGAAGTCATACCCTTCAGCCTGTCCGGTAACAGCCTGGAGGTCATAAAGCTTGCAGTTGACGTATTCACTTCCGCCGTCGGCATCGTTAACGTCATGCCTTGTCCTGAGCCTGACATACTGGCGAAGGCCCTTTACGCCCTCAAGGTCGACAGGTATGACCCCTTCTGCGATCTTACTGCCGTTCATGGAAGAATATTTATCACCGCTGGCGTTGAAATGCCACTCGGTGAAGTCATTCTCAAGCTTTTCCCATAAGGGATTGCCGTTATTATCGACTTTTATATCTCCGTTCTCATCGACCCGCAACACCTCAAGATGCGTCCATGCTTCCCCTTCGTTGGCGGAGGCTCCCGAAGTGGTCCTGACCGTCAGGTCCATCGCGTAATAGATCTCTTTTAGGTCGATCTGTTCATTGAATAGATGCGTCGAATAAATGAGCCTGTGATCCGACCCGCCTATGGACTCGCTGAAACAGCTGTCAAGGTAATCGGTCCCGGTATCATACACCAATCCGCATGTGCTGCCCGCCAGGCCTTCCTTTTCTCTTCCGTTGACCGTGAAACTGTGCTGGGTATCGCTCCAGTTGACCGCGTTGGTACGAGGTGCGTACCCGAAACGGTCGGTGGTCTTTCTGGTGGTAGCGATATTCCCGTCAGGTAGATATGTCGCCGACCAGCACTGGTCGGTTAAAAGCACTTCTTTATCGCCAAAGACCAGTACATCACTCTCGTCAAGACCGGGATCGCCGCCGGAGATGTATTCTGAGATATAACCGAACGCTTCGTCCTGGCAGGTCAGGCCGTCACCGTCAGTATATCCTTCAAGATCAAAAAGAAGCGAATCCAGCCTGACCTCCCGGCAGGAGAGCGGTCTGTCTTTTCCGTCATAATCTCCGGCTATCCATTTGGAGATCGAACTTTTACCATCGGGATCCGCCGAATGCACGTATATCTCCGAAAGCCTTTCTTCGAGATCATACAGCTCTATCCTGTCCACCCTTATCCAGGATGTTCCTTCGGAGAACTCGCGATGGATCACCGCTTTTGTGACCTTGCTGCCTTCCTTTACATAATGATAGGTCTCCTTCTTCTCCGTTTTATCCGGCGCGCTTTCCACTTCGGCCGAAAGAAGCCTCATGTCGGCGTCATAGGTGTTTACCGCTTTCCTCCCATCGACCTGGCTTTCCATCCGCACGGTGAGAACATCATCCGCTGTATCATAAAAAACATTCGCCCTGACATTGCCGTCATTGTCCCGTAACTGGGTGAGCCTGTTATCCGCATATTCGAATACATTGCCTCTGGTGTCAGTGATACGGTCAACTTCTCCCTCTGGCGTGAAACTGATGAGGGTAGGACCTGTTATTTCCTTGGGAGCGAGACATTTTCTCGCTTCTTTGAGAGCGTCTGCGACCGGGCTTGAGGGCGCCAGAGACGCTGATCTGGGGCCGGCACCCTCTGGCTCTCTGAGGCTGGTGAAATCCGTCTCCCGGTATGGAGCCATATCGGGCGACCATTCGAAATATATATTCCTGCCTTCAGAATCGGTGACCGTAACATAATCGCCGTTGGTCAATACTGTCGTCTCGACGTTTTTCCTGATATCATATTTGTATTCCCTCAACGAATGATCGGGTCCGAAATAGAAGAATTCGCCCTCTGTTCTCACTTTCTCGCTGAGGACCAGGTCCTTGTCGTACTGGATGTCGAATATCTCCGAATAACTTTCCGTGCCCTCTGAACAGCTTGCAGCCGAATAACTTTTGATACGGGCATATTCATCATACTCTATCTGACTCTTTTTGAAGTAATCGCCGGTTTCCTGGTAGCCTTCGTCAAGTTCCAGTGAAATGATCGTAGCGGGTTTTTTATCGGTATATCCCTGGAAAACGAACTTGTTCCGTCTTGTCCCCTCATCAGGATCTATATCCGTTTCAAGGTAACTGGTTATATTATCATCGGCATCATATTCAAAGGATTGCTGTATGGTCTTCCTGCCGTTCTCCGTGAAATCGTATGCCTCGCCTGAAGATGTCCAGTCATAGAAAACTTTCTCGATCCTGCGATACCTGTCTTTTTCGTCAAAATCGGAGAACTTTACGCTTTTCGCACCGATAAGAGTCCCGGCTGTTTCGGTTGACCAGTCCCATTCGGTATCCGGAGAGAAAATCTTCTCAAAATAGCCCGTATTCCTCCCCTCATCGTCATAGGTGAAATCCGTTCTTATGAAATAGTCCCACTGTTTATAATCATCCATATAGTATTCACAGGTCGTACCCTCCATGTAACAGATCTTTTCTTTGCCCCGTTTGCCTTCATACCTGGATAAATAACTCCTTTTAAGGGCATCGGTATCTCTGGAAGCTTCACTTCCGCCGGAATATGTATAGGAGGCCCTGAGCTGGCGGTTATCTCCGTATTCATAGATAATAGTACTTTTTATCTGTCTTTCATCAGGTTCATGCGGCTTGAAGCCGTATTCCTGAGAAAAATCGATTATTTCCTTGTTTTTCCCGCCTTTATAATAAGCGATGCTTTGAAGGAGCAGCCCGGTAGTAACCCCATCAGGACCACCTCCTTCATAGGTCTGCGCCCTTGCAAGAGGATCTTCCCGGAAGGCGTTTTCCGCTCTTACCACCCTGCGGGAAGATGACACTTCATCGAAAGTAGTATAAAAATAGTAAGTGCTGCTCCTTACGGTCGTGTCTTCCCGGTAATTGAGCGTGAAATCGGATACTTCATAACCGGAAAGGCCGCGATAATAGGTTTCGGATGAAAGTGTTTGGTCATCGGCTTCGTTCGTGTATATCTTGAAAAGAGCTCCGTTATCGGCGTAAGAATAATGGGAAATGCTCTCCAGCGCCTCGCCGGCATCGTAACTTCGGGATATACTTTGCTTCTCTCTTGACTTGGGCCCCTCAAAATCGGTCTCGGATACCAGGTTATCTTCATTATCCCTTGTAAAGCTTCCGGAAAGAGCCCCGGAAGGATCGTATATGTAAAATGTGCGGTTCTCTACCTCGAGACCTTCGTCATCGAACGATCTCATGGAATAAGCGCTTTCTCTGTTCATCAGGCCCCTGAAGACCGTCTCAGAAACTTTTACGCCGTCTTTATCATAAACTGTAGTTGCTGAAAGCGACCCGTCCGGATCATAATCATAGCTTGTAGTTTTTATTGTCCCGCCGGCGGAATCATACCCTTCTAAAAAGCGTATCTTCTCTGACCCTTTTTGGCCCTGATACACTGACCTAGCGATCTTTCTGTCAAGGTGATCATACGTCTCCGTCGCGGACAAGGCGCCACTGGCATCATATATGTATGTTGAATCGGACAGGACCGTTCCCTCGAGATCGTATTCGATGGAACTCTCGCTCCTCTCAAAACTCATATCACCCCCATAAAGGGTCTCAGCCAGCAGCATACCGTCTGCCCCGCTGGTAAGGGTCTTCTCTAAAGCGCCGTTGATCGCGTAATGGTATCCCGTAACCGTAAGTTCATTACCCAGATAATCATAACCGGTGATCTCCCGGACCTTTTCACGGCCCATACGGCCTGCATATACGGTTTTTGATAATCTCCGCCAATCGTTCCTTTCCCGGTCGGTGAACCCCTCGGTAACGGTCCGTTCCAGGGCGCCCGCCTCATCATAGACATATTCAGTAACGGTCAAAAGCCCTCCCTCAAGATCGTACTGTTCCGATCTGACGACATCCTCGTAATTCTCTGGGCCTTCGTAAAAGACCTCTGAAAGCTCCCTGCCCGAACTGTCTCTGGACACCGTCTTTGAGAGGGCATTTGCTGAGTTATACTGATATTCAACCGTGCTGATCACCGAACCTGCCAGATCGAACCTTGTCTGGGAAGAGGATTTTTCGCTGCCTTTTATGCCCCTGTATGATGTCTCATATATCTTGCTGCCCCCGGCGTTGGTAGTAGTGCTCATCTTCAATGCGTCGGTAACATCATATTCGTACGAAACCCGCGAAACGGTATTACCGGCAAGGTCATAGTTCCCGGTAAGGGTCCTTTTCTCCTGTCCGCCCCCGCCCTGATAGAAGGTCCTGGACAACACCCTGCCGGCATCATCTTTTGTCACCGTCCGCTGTAATGCCCCGTCAGGACGATAGATATAGGTAGTATTATTAATAGAGCGTCCTGCCAGATCGTAGTTAATGGTAATATCCAGTTGTTCCCGGCCTTCATAACCTGAATAACCCATGTAAGATACCCTTGTACCACTTGCGGTATCATATGAACGGTCGCTACCTTCCGTGCGGTATATATTAACTTCATCGAGTTTTGACCGCTCATAAAGATATTCTTTACGCAAGAGAGTATTCTCGCTCAGAATATCAAAAACAAAAGAATATGTTATATATTCATCTTTTTCGGGACCGTCAAAATATGACTCTTCCTTTATTTTCCCGCCCGCCAAGTCATGCGGGTCATCAGCGCCCACGTATTTGGTGATCCTGTCGAGCGTATATTTATTACCGTCGCCCCCTGCATGAGGGTTATCGGCATCCGGCCCAAGATCATATTCATAAAGGCTCGCGCTGTTCAGAGTAACGCCGTCTATTTCGTAATCATAGGAAAGGGTGACCACCTCTTTGCCCTTAAGACCACGGAATTCGCTGCAACGCCTGAGTATCCTGACCCCACCCTTTATGCAATATGTTCTGGTCAAATGCAACCGGCCGTTCCGGTCATAATGATACTCCGTCCTTCTGGAAGGTTTGTAAACACCATCATCAGGATAATAGCCTCCCAGAACATGGTCGATCACTTCTTTATCTTCTTCTCCGGTGTATATCGTCGTTGTCAAGAGCCTCTCTTCGCAGCTTTGAAGACCCGCCCGAAAATCATCAAGGCTCTCATCTATATCCAATCCCCTGATGTTATATGCACGGGTCTTCCTCAAGGGACCTGCCCTGAGGCTCTTGTAATCATAACAGTCGATCCTGCCGGGTTTTTCTTTATCATCATACTCGCTGTAAGCGTAAACGAGTTTTTCTTCCCCGCTTTCACCTTCGTAGACTGCCTTCCTGGTGAGCCTGCCCTTAGACTCGACATCCTGTTTCCATTCATCTTCTTTTTCCTCAATGAATCTCTTCCACTCGTCGTTCGTATAAGCGGAGGTCATTCCGGAAACGTCATAAGTATTTACTTCGGTAAGTTTCCTTTCCTTTTCATAAACATATAAAGAAACCTCTTCGGGTTTACCCTTACAGTAACTCGAAAGAACGTAATTTATCCGTTCTTCCCCTTCCTTACCGGAATAGGCAACCTTTTTGACGATCATTTCTTCCGTAAGGGTTTTATAATCCCCTTGCTCAAAACTGGCCATAACCCTGGCCTCATCTTCTTCGGAGATCTCTTCGAGTCCGGTACTGATCCATTTATCAGCGCTAACATCACGAATGTCATAGGAAGTAACGCTCGCAAGAACAGAGCCGTTCTCGCCATAAGAATATATTGATATCTGCTGGGGGGAACCGCTCTCGCCGTAATCAGAAAGGGTATACTCAATACGTTTTTCCGGGGCACTCTCCGATGAAGCTTTTTTCTTCAAGGGTGTGGTTTCTTCGTAGTCAGATGACCTCGGGGAATTATCCAGAAAAAGTATAGCTTCTTCTTCGATAAGGTTTTTAGTGCGTATGATCTGTTCATGCTTTTTCTGCGCACGCAAAAGATAAGGCATGGACATACGCCCCATACTGTTTATCTCTGTTTCATCCGATAGAAGTTCCTTCGCTACAGAATATGTGTATTTATGGAGCACCCTGTCGCCGGCCAGTCCGGCCTGCTCGAAGGTAAAAATAAAAAGTAAAAGCCAGGTAAAGATCTTTAAAGATCTGTTATACCTGGCCCATCCGATCCCCCGGTAAGGGGTTATTCTGTATTGGTATTGCTGTTTCCAGCTTGTTTGGGGCATAAGACCCGTCCTTGACAATAAAAAAACCGGGCTGCTGGCCTTTGTTACATAAATTACAAGGCAATCGGCAACCCGGCTATGCAGAATACATTTCGGCACCCGTGGCTTTGTGTCCCTGCCTCGCGGCAGGTTTACCTTTATCTTGAAACCTTTAAAAGAACCACAAAATCAATCCTAGCATTGATTTGCGTTTTTGTCAATATATTTTTTATATTTCTTCAACTCGTCCGGCTGTAAAAAAGTCGCTCCCGGGAGCGACCTGAATTATTCAAAGCCTTTTTCGCCAGAGCGCTTACCTAGCGCCTTGGCGAATTCGGGATCGGCCTTGTATCCCAGCTGACGGGCTCTGGCGAAGCTCGTCACGGCATCATCGTACTCATCCTTGTAAAAACAGGAGACCGCCAGGGTGTAATAAGCCGCGGCGTTGTAAGGATCTAGTGAAATGGCTTTCTTGGCGTGGTCTTCTGCTTTTTCATAAAGCCCGTTAAAACAATAGGCCGCCGCAAGATTAGTGTGAGCGGGCATGAATTCCGGATCGATCTCGAGCGCCTTTTTATACTCGGCTATCTCCTTCTCATAGAGACCGTTGATATGGTAAACGACCCCGAGGTTGTAATAAGCTTCAACAAGAGAAGGATCGATGGCTAGAGCCCGCTTGTAATGGAAAACTTCCTTGTCGCGCATCCCCTTCTGGCCGTAGGCCACGCCGAGATTGTAATGCGCTAAGGCCTGGCCGGGATCAAGCTCTATGGACTTAAGATAAGCTTTGATGGCCCTGCCGAAAAACCCCATGTCCGCGTAAGCCGAACCCAGCTCGAAATAAGCTTCCGTATAATCCGGATAATCCTTTATCGCCTCCAGAAGCTCGCTTACCTCCTCCTCGTGCATCCCTTTCTGCCGGTAAGCGCCCGCGAGATTGTAATGGGCCTTGGCTATACCCGGGTCTATTTCGAGGGCCTTTCTATAGCAGGATACCTCCCTGTCGATATGCCCCGTTTCTCCGTAGGCTACACCCAGGTCAACGTAAGCTTCCGCGTAAAAGGGGTCGATCTCAACGGCCTTTTCATAAGAAAAGATCTCTTCCTGCCTCATCCCCTTGAGGCCGTAGACCATGCCCAGATTATACCACCCCTGCGCGAAACCCGGCGCCAGCTCCACTGTCCTTTCATGCTCGGCGAGTGCCTTATCATAAAGTTTCCTCGCGGTATAGATTAGACCAAGGGCGTAATGAGCGTCGATATAATCGGGGTTTATCCGTTCAGCCTTCTTGATCTGTGCTATTGCCTCGCCGTACTGGCCCTTGTACGCGTAGGCAAGCCCCATATTGTAATAAACTTCAGCGTAGTTCGGCCTCGCCGCACGTATCTTATTGAAATGCATTATGGCGTTATCGTACCTGCCGTTAAGGCTGTAGACGATACCGAGATTGTAATGCGCGTCCAAAAGCTTCCCATCAAAGCTCAATGCCTTGCGGAACTGTTCTATCGCCTTTTCGTACATCTGGCGCGCGCTGTAAGCGACACCCAGGTTGTAATAAGCATCCGCGTAATCGGGAGCGACTTCTATAGCCTTGCGGTAACACGTGATCTCTTTTTCCGAATAACCGAGATCCCCGTAGGTTATGCCGAGATTATTGTATGCTTCAGCAAAGGAAGGGTCCACGCCTATGGCCTTGATGTATTCGGCTATCTCCCGGTCCTTCTGGCCCAGCGCCCCGTAAGCGACCGCAAGATTATAGTGGGCGTCGGCATAACCGGGGTCAAGTTCAAGAGCCTTTTTATATTCGGATACGGCTTTCTCGTAGAGTCCCTTGAGTCCGTAAAGTACTCCCAGATTATTATGGGTCTGCGCCGAGTCAGGCGTGAGATCGGCCGCCCTCCGGAAAGATTCTATTCCCTCATCGTACATTGCCCTGGCCCCGTAAAGGATCCCGAGATTGTAATAGGCATCACTGAATCTGGGTTTCAGATAAGCGGCGACCCTGAAGCTGTCGATGGCTTCATCATAATTACCCTTCATCGCGGAAGCAACGCCGCTGTTATAATGCATCTCAGCAAGGCCCGGCTCATCGCTTACCGCTTTTTTCAGGGCGGTCATCTCACTGTTGTAAAAACCCCTGTCAACGGACCTGTAAGAATAAACAGCCTCTCCCCCCTTGATCTTCTCCTTGAGGGCGAGTCCGCTGAACTTTGAATCTAAATTCGTCTGTATGCTTACGCTGTGGGCTCTGGCTGCAAAGAATGGAATAAGCAGCAAAGAAATGATGATGGTTGTAATGATTTTTGAACGCCGCATTATAATGGCTTTCTTTTAAAAAAAATTGGCTCTTAGCTTTTTTATTTTTTAACGCCCACTATTTCAATTTTATCACATTTCGTATAAAAGTCAACATATTTATAGAGTTCTGGCTTTGTGTTGGACTAACTAAATATTTTGGAAAGATCACAAAAAAAGCGGCCATTATTCTGCGTAACGGCCGCCATCTTCGTTTTATTTATGTAAGAGCGTTTGAAAATAACTATTGTACTTTGCCCTCCTGCGTTTCCATCAGCGATGAGATGTCCTCAGTGCTATGGACGGTGATCACGTTCAGCGTCCTGTCTATCTTCTTAAGAAGCCCCTTAAGCACACTGCCCGGACCCACTTCCAAAAATTCAGTTATTCCCAGCGAATGTGCCTTTTTAACCGATTTCTCCCACAGCGTCCTGCTATCGAGCTGGTTAATGAGGTTCTCCTTGATCCTGTCAGGGTCCTTGGTGACCTCGGCATCGATGTTACTTATAAAATCAACAACCGGTTCTTTTACCTCTATGCCATCAAGAACCTCTTTGAGTTTTTCCTTTGCCGGTCTCATGAGCTCCGAATGAAAAGCACCGCTCACCTTGAGCATTATAACCCTCTTGGCCCCCTGGTTCTTCGCAAGGTCCGCGGCAAGCTCCACCTTGCTGGCATGACCGGAGATGACCACCTGTCCGGGACAGTTAAGATTGGCTATCTCACAGCCGATACCCTTGCACAGCTCCTCGACCTTTTCCACTTCAAGCCCCATGATCGACGCCATTTTGCCCTGCTGTTTCTGTGAGGCCTCGTCCATGAGCCTTCCGCGGCTATCAACGAACCTGAGACCGTCCTCAAAACTCATGGCACAGCCCGCAACAAGGGAGGTAGGCTCGCCGAGACTCAATCCCATCACGACTGAAGCGACCGAAGTTATATCTTCCGCCGAGAACAGCTCGCGCCGTTCCTCACCCACAGGCGAACCCTTGAGCTTTTCGATAAGGACGTTCAAAGTAGCTATGCTGGCAGTGAATATCGCCGGCTGGCTGTTAGCCGTTGTCTGGAGTTCTTCTTCGGGTCCTTCGAAACAGAGCTTTGCTATATCCCTGCCCAGGACCTCGCCGGCCCTGTCAAAAACCCATCTGGCCGAAGCCTGCGTCTGGTAAAGTTCCTTGCCCATCCCAACTGTCTGGGAACCCTGTCCCGGGAACAATAGACCGTATTTCTTGCCGTTCATCGCCTCTCCTTGTTTTACCATCTTATAATAAGCGCTCCCCACGTCAGTCCACCGCCGAAGGCGTCCATCAGGATAGTATCGCCCTTTTTGATCCTGCCTTCTTCGACGGCCTCGGTAAGAGCCACCGCGCTTGATGCGGCGGACATATTGCCGTACTTATGGATATTGAGATAGACCTTTTTCTCCGGATCGACACCCATCCTCTTGGCCAGAGCGTTGAGTATCCTTATATTGGCCTGGTGCGGGATGATTATGTCTATGTCGTCACCCTTTAGCCCCAGCGGTTCGGTCACCGCAAGAGCCGCATCAGCCATGATCTTGACGGCATGCTTGAAAAGAACGTTACCCTCCATCTTTATGGTATGCAGCTTGTTCTCGACCGTCTTGATCGAAGCGGGCATCCTTGACCCCCCGGCGGGAAGCTGCAGGAGATCGCCTTTGCTTCCGTCAGCACCGAGACTCGCGCCCAGTATGCCTCCGTCTTCGACAGGCCCGAGAACGGCCGCTCCCGCCCCGTCACCGAAAAGAACGCACGTGGAACGGTCCTCCCAGTCGGTCACCGCCGAAAGCTTCTCGGCGGCAATGACAAGGGCGTGCTTGTAAATGCCATTTTTAATGAACTGTGAGGCTATTGTGAGACCGTACACGTAACCTGAACAGGCGACCGCGATATCGAACGCGGGCACCTTACCCGCGCCCAGCTTGTTCTGGACAAGGCATGCCGTTGAGGGAAAGAACATATCCGGCGTTATCGTGGCTACTATTATAAGATCTATGTCCTCAGGCTCAAGATCCGCGTTCTTAAGCGCGCTTTTGGCCGCCTTTACCGCCATATCGCTGGTAGCAACCCGGTCGGACGCTATGCGCCTTTCCTTTATGCCGGTACGCGTGGTTATCCATTCGTCGGTCGTCTCGACCATCCTTTCCAGGTCCGCGTTGGTAAGGACCTGTTCGGGGAGGAATTTGCCAACCCCGAGTATGCCTACCTTCTTATTGCCCATTTTTCTTTCTCCGTTCTGATGGATTCTTGCGATCAATAATAGTTAAGTTCCTCGATAACATGTTTGTTCACCTGGTGGCTTATGTTCTCGGCGGCTGCTCTGACAGCGTTCTTTATCGCCTTGGCGTTGGAAGCGCCGTGCGCGATTATAACACTTCCGTCAACACCCATAAGTGGAGCGCCGCCGTGTTCGGAGGCGTCCACCCTCTTTTTGAGGGCCCGGAACGCAGGCAGCGTGAGAAGAGCGCCGAACTTGGTCACGAAACTGCTTTTTCCAAGCTCGGTCTTAAGAAGCGTGGCAGCCGCATCGGCGAAACCTTCGGTAACCTTCAGGAACACGTTGCCGATGAAACCGTCGCAGACGACAACATCGGCCTTTCCGTTATAGACCTCCCTGGGTTCGACATTGCCGATGAAATTCAGTTTGCTTTCAGAAAGCATTATGTGCGCGCCTTTGACGAACTCGGTGCCCTTGGTATCCTCTTCGCCTATGTTCAGCAGGCCCACCGTGGGATTCTTCTTGCCGAATATATGTTTTGAATAGGCGTCTCCCATGATGCCGTACTGCAGAAGATGAAGGGGTTTCGGATCGATATTCGCCCCGACGTCGATAACGATGACCGGTTTGGTGAGCGTGGGAAAGATGACCGCTATTCCAGGACGGTCCACCCCGGGCAGAAGCCGGAGGCTTAGAGTGCTCGCGCACACCACCGCGCCGGTATTCCCCGCGCTTACGAAGGCCTCGTACCGTTTCTTCTTGAGGAACTCAACCCCCTTGACGATCGAGGAGCTCCTTTTTTTCCGGACCGAAAGCGCCGCCGGTTCGTCCATCCCTATGATCTCAGAAGCGTCCACAACGTCTAGCTTGTCGGCCGGATAATTATGATTCGCCAGTTCCCGGTTTATAAGATCTTCGGGACCTACGAGTGTCAGGTGATACCCATACTCCTTGGCTGCCAGGATAGCGCCTTCAACCGTGCTCCGGGGAGCTTTGTCCCCTCCCATTGCATCCAATCCGATCTTCATTTATCGTCCTCCGGTTTCCTGCGGAACAAGTTGCCGCAGGGTGAACGGCATTAAGCCCGTCTGTTCTTTTTCTCGCGTTTTTCCTTTCGCTCTTCGAGCGATTCTATCTTCTTCACCTGCTTGCCGCCGTAATAACCGCAAGAGGGGCATACCCTGTGGGGTTTTTTGGAGCTTCCACACTGCGGGCATTTGGTGATAGAAGGCTCCTCTATCTTGTAATGAGTGCGTCTTTTCCTGCCGCGCGATTTCGAATGTCTGTGTTTTACTTTTGGCATCTGTCTATTCCTCCTTTTCAAAGGTCCTGTCCGGACCTCTATATTATTTTTTGACCGCTTCGGCTACGATTTTAGCCGTGTCTTTTGCTATTAAAAGCTCCTCATTGGTAGCTATTGTCATGAACTCCGTATCCTGGCCGAATAAAGCCCTGAGATCTTTCGCGATACCGTCCTTTATCTGGTGGACGTTCTCCCCGATCCCAGCTGTGAAGATAACCGCATCCACCGCACCCATGGCCGCCGCGTAGGCCCCTATATATTTTTTGATACGGTAGACAAAGATATCATAGGCCAGGCGCGCCCTTTCCGATCCTTCCTTAACGGCTTTGAGGATATCCCTCATGTCATTGCTTATGCCGGAGACGCCCAGAAGTCCGCTTCGCTTGTTCATTAGCTCGCTCACCTGTTCCGGCGTGAGGTCCTCCCTCTGCATAATGAAAGTTACGGCCGCCGGATCCAGGTCACCCGAGCGAGTTCCCATCAAAAGCCCCTCCAGGGGCGTGAACCCCATCGAAGTATCGATGCTCTTTCCTCCGGATACCGCGGCAATGCTGCAACCGTTGCCAAGATGCACCGTGATCATGTTTAGATCCTCGTAAGGTCTTTTTAGTATCTCCGCGGCCTTGTGCGACACATACCGGTGGCTGGTCCCGTGAAAACCGTACCTTCTGATACCGTATTTCTCATAGTACTGATAAGGAAGGCCATAACAGAAAGCGTACTTGGGCATAGAATGATGGAACGCCGTGTCAAAGACCGCTACCTGCGGAACGTCAGGGAATATCTTCATGCAGCTGCGTATGCCTTCCAGCGAAGGAGGATTATGCAACGGCGCGAGTTCCGAGAAGGCGTCTATGCTCTCAATGACCTGCTCATCTATCAGGATACTCTCGCTGAACTCCTCGCCGCCGTGCACCACTCTGTGCCCCACGCCGGTGACCTGGCCCACATCGGAAAGAACACCTTTATCCGGATCGACCAGATATTCCCTGACCAGCTCTATGGCCTTGTGGTGGTCGGGGCAGTTAACTTTCTCCTGCAGCTTCTCCCGGGCGCCGCTTTCGTGAGTGATCGAAGAGGATTTTTTCCCTATCCTTTCGACCACGCCCTTTGCCAGGTATCTTTCCTGGTCTATATCGAACAGTTCGTATTTGACAGATGACGAACCGCAATTCACTACGAGTATCAACATCTTTCTTCGGTTATCCTCCTTAAGAGCCCTGGGCCCTTATCGCGGTTACGACCGCGGTATCAACGACATCCTCCCAGCTGCATCCGCGCGAGAGGTCGCTGCAGGGCCTGTTCAGCCCCTGTATAAGCGGACCGACCGCCCTTGCGCTGCCCAGACGCTGGCTTAATTTGTAAGAAATATTGCCGGCATCAAGGTTGGGGAATATAAGCGTGTTGGCCCTTCCCGCCACTTCACTGTCAGGGCATTTAAGCGCAGCCACCTCGGGCACTATGGCCGCATCGACCTGAAGTTCACCGTCTATCATCAGTTCCGGCCTTTTGGTCTTTATCCTTTCAAGGGCCTTTCGTATATTCTCTATGGATTCCCCTTTTGCGCTGCCCTTTGTGGAATAGCTCAAAAGCGCAACGCGGGGTTCTATGGAAAAAAGCTTGCGGAAAAGATCACTGGTGGCTATGGCTATACCGGCGAGCTGTCTTACCGACGGATAGGGTATTATACCGCAGTCACCATATGCGAAAAGCCCGTCCTCACCGAACGGGCAGCCATCCATCTCCATGATGAAGGAACTTGATACGGTGCCTATCTCCCTGTCGAGCTTAAGGCACTGTATGGAAGCCCTGGCCACGTCCGAGGTGGTATGGCTGGCGCCGGCTATGTAACCGTCGGCGAGCCCGAGTCCGGTCATCATGGCCGCGTAATAAACGAAGTTCTCCATAACGGTTCTTTCGGCTTCTTCTTCGGTCACCCCTTTTCTCTGCCTGAGCTCAAAATACCCCCCGATGATCTGTTCCCGCTTATCGTGCGTGGTGGGATCGACCAGGTCCACGCCTTCCAGGTCTATCGAATTCTCCTCGGCTAGTTTGGCGACTTCATCCTTTTTCCCCAAAAGACAGATATCGGCCACACCTTCGGAGGCGGCCACGGAAGCGCCCTTGACAACTCTGGCGTCCTCGCCTTCGGCAAGGACTATCCGTTTTTTCTCAAGCTTGGCTTTCTCTCTCAGCGCCAGTATCCTGCTCATTTTTCCAGCTTCTCCTTCAGCTTCTTTTCCACGTTCAAAGGGACGAATTCAGAAACGTCAGCCCCCATCCATGCGATCTCTTTTATAAGTTTGCTCGAAAGATACGAATACGACTCTCTCGGCATCATGAAAACGGTCTCCACTTCAGAATTCAGCTTCCTGTTGGTAAGGGCCATCTGGAACTCGTATTCGAAGTCGGATATCATCCTGAGTCCCCGAACAACCACTTTCGCGGATCTGCCCACCGCGTAATCTACGACAAGACCGTCAAAACTTTCAACTTCGATGTTGTCCAGGTCACTGACCGCTTTACGTATCATCTCGACACGCTCTTCGACAGAAAACAGCGGCGACTTGTCCATGCTGGGGGCTACAGCCACATAAACCTTGCTGTATAAAGCCGCGGCACGTTTTATCACGTCCAAATGTCCGTACGTGACCGGATCGAACGTTCCTGGATAAATTGCCCTGGTCGTCATTTTTTTAGGAATATCGAAATAGATATATCTTTGTAAGTCCTTTGCTTAAAGAGAGAAACATCCCCCTCGCGATCCGGAAGGACCTCCCGGAGATGGTGCTCAATTATAAGCAGACCTGAAGGGTTTAATATATCATAGTGATTTATCATAATCAAGATATTTCTGGCCATACCGGCATTAAACGGCGGATCACAAAAAACAATATCGAAACGCATGTTTTCTTCGTTAAAGCGCAAGAGAGCGCGCTCAGCGTCCCGGTTTATGAGCTCACTTTCCTCGCCAGCCCCCAACTGGTCGATATTCTCCGTGATAACACCCGAACAAGCGGAATCCTTCTCGACGAAAACAGCCCGAGACGCCCCGCGTGATATTGCCTCAAGACCGTAGGAACCGCTTCCCGCGAAAAGGTCAAGAACCTCTGATCCGGGCACATCCGGACCTATCATGTTGAAAACAGCTTCTCTGATACGATCCTTCGTGGGTCTTACACCGTCTGTTCGCGGGCGCTTTATCTTCCTGCCCCTGAACTTACCGCCTATTATGCGCATTTGAGCTGACTTCGTCATCACTTCACCGTTTTCCCGCCGAACCTCTCGGCTATGTCCTCCCTTATCCGCCTGTTGTGCGGATCGCTCAGCGCAGGATCCTGCTCAACAAGGTCGAAAGCCTCGGTCCGGGCCTCCTCCATGATATCGAAATCGCGCACGATATTACCGAACCGCAGCTCCGGAAGGCCGCTCTGCCTCTTGCCCAGGAATTCCCCGGGACCCCTGATATCAAGATCCTTCTCGGCTATCTTAAAGCCGTCATCGGTCTCGGACATCATGGCCAGGCGTTCCCTCGAGGAATCGGTCTTCGGATCCCCCAGAAGGATGCAGTAGGACTGGTGTTCCCCCCGCCCTATACGGCCCCGGAGCTGGTGAAGCTGCGCCAGACCGTATCTTTCGGCGTGTTCAACGAGCATTACCGTCACGTTGGGCACGTCCACCCCGACCTCTATGACCGTAGTGGCCACGAGGATATCCTGCTCACCCTTGCGGAAACGTTCCATGGCGCGCTTTTTCTCATCGGCCTTCATCCTGCCGTGGACCATCCCCACCTCTAGATCGGGAAAAACCTCTTCCTTGAAATGTTCCCACATCTCCTCCGCCGAGAGCATCTGTGATGACCCGCTGCGTTTAACGCGCGGATAAACGATGAACGCCTGATGCCCCGCGTCTATCTCGCTCCTTATAAAATCGTAAATAGCCCTGCGCTTCTCCTCGCCCACCCAATAAGTCGTAACCGGCTGCCGGCCTCCCGGCTTCTGCTTCAGAAGGGATATATCCATGTCACCGTAGACCGTGAGCGCAAGGCTTCGTGGTATCGGTGTCGCTGTCATTACAAGGGTATCCGGCGGGTTCGGCCCCTTGCCTATCAGACTTTTGCGCTGCGCGACGCCGAACTTGTGCTGCTCATCGATCACGGCCAACCCCAGGCTGTCAAAATCCATCCCCTCCTGGATGAGCGAGTGGGTCCCTATCACTATATCCGCCTCCCCGCTGGAGACCTCTTTCCTTATCCTTCCAGAAGCTTCAGCTTCGATACCGCTTACCAGAAGACGCACGTTAATCCCAAGAGGCATGAGGGTCTTGCTTACCGTGACATAATGCTGCCGCGCGAGTATCTCGGTGGGCGCCATCATCGCCGCCTGGTAGCCGTTATTGACAGCAAGAAGAAGCGCGTACATCGCCACCGCCGTCTTCCCGCTTCCCACATCTCCCTGCAGAAGCCTGTTCATGGGCTTGTCGCTGGCCATGTCCCGCTCGATATCCTTTATGCATTTTTTCTGTTCTGAAGTGAGCTCGAAATCGAAAAGCTCCTCGAACTTTTCGCGCAACCCCTCCATCAGGTCGTATTTAATGCCTTTTTTTCTGTTCTTAAGACGCCTCAAGGCCATGACGACCTGCAGTATGAAAAATTCCTCGAAGACCAGCCTGTGGTAGGCCCTCTCCAGATTCTCGAAAGAATAGGGAAAATGTATGTTCTCTACGGCGAACTTGAAATCGACCAGCTTCCTGCGCGCCCTCAGACTTGTGGGAAGCGGATCGTCGATATGAGCGATATGCGCTTTTATGGCGTTATGTACGACTTTCCGCATATATCTCTGTGAAATGCTTGCGGTAAGGGGGTATATCGGCACTATCCTTCCCACGTCCAGCGCCCCCTTGATCTTTCCCTGTTCCACCACCTCATAGGCGGGGTGGTTCATCTGCAGGCGCTTCTGCATATCCACCTTCCCGTAAAAAACGACCGTCTGGCCCTTTTTAAAGACCTTGTTCATGAACGGGAGATTGTACCAGACCGCGAAGAGGCGGTTCTTATCATCCCCAAGGACTACTTCAAATATGCTGGTACCGGTCCTCGCTCTGAAAAAATTCGTTTTGAGCACCCGCCCCGCCACCGCCATGGATTCACCAATAACCGCGTCCTTGACCGGGACCACCCTGCTCCTGTCCTCATAACGCCTCGGCAGGTAATAAAACAGGTCCAGGACGGTCTCTACGCCCAGCTTGCGGAAACTTTCGGATTTTTTGGGGCCCACGCCCTTTATGTACCTTACAGGTATATGTTGAGGGGATTTTTTTACTTGCATATTGATTTTTATTATGATAAGATTTGCACCTGTTTCAGTAAAGCGGTGCAACAGCCTGTTCAAACCAAACAAGAGCAAGCTAAGATAGCATTATAGAAGAAAGGTCTAGCTATGGCAAGAGAATGTTATATATGCGGAAAGAAACCTGTAAGCGGCAGGACAATAGCCCGAAGGGGTATGGCTAAGAGTAAAGGCGGGGTCGGTCAGAGGACTACCGGCAAGACACTTCGCAGGTTCGTCCCCAATATCCAGACCGTCAACGCCCTCATAGCCGGCAAAAAGAAAAAGATCAAGGTCTGCGCCAAGTGCATTAAGGCGGGCAAGGTCAAAAAAGCCGTCTGATAAGTTCTCTCCTTTAAAAACCCGGTATACACATCAAGTATACCGGGTTTTTACATAGCGGATAAGGCCCCTGACCTTACGCAGCTACCAGCATTTCCGTGAGCATTTCATTGAGTTCCTTCTGGTGTTCGATATCTATGATACTTACCGGAGGCAGCGTGAGAACGACGTTGCGCGCCAGAAGAGCCGGGTCGCTGAGCCACTCGTCCTTTATCTGCGGGCAATCTAGTCCTGTCATCTCGGTATAGATCCTCCGGAAAGAAGACCAGTCATCATTAAGCATGCACCTGGATATCCCCAGAAGGCCTTCCAGGTTAACGAAATCGGCAACGCCTTCTTTTTCCACGACAAGCATGTTGACATTACCCCGAAGGTCATCGATCTGGGTTGTATCCTCAAGAAAGACCACGGTGTTCTGCGCATTGCATTGGTTACTCTCAAGATAGGCGTTCATTTCCTCCATCGACATGAAATGCACTTTCTCCATGGCGAGCCTGTCCCTCGACCTCTTGGAAAGGTATGTCACCACTCTGCCTTGGGAAGCTGCCGGGATATCCCGGTCAATTAGTATATGGGTCACCCTTCCCGCGGTGACAGAGGTATCGGCGCTCACGCTGAGTTCATGCACCTTTTCAACGCTTTTTTTGAGATTATCTTTGTATTCACCCTTTTCATTGACTTCGGCCTTTTCCGGGGAGACCTTGAAAGTGGGCTCCAGTGTTTCGGGATCGAAAAGCGAAAGCTGGACCGCCGCGGCGGGCTCTTGCTTCTTCTTTCCGGGGCTTTCCGGGAAAAGCTCCTCTTTCTTCTCCTCAGGCGGCACCTCATGCCTGACAAGATACTCGTAAAGGGATATTTTCTTAGCCTTGTAATATTCCTTGGGGGGAGCCCGGAAGACCCTGTTCCTGCCCTCGCTGGCCACCCAGACCGAATATTCCTCATCGAACCTGAAAAGATCCCATCTTATCTCACCGTCCTCGTCAACGGGCAGTATCGGAAGCGTCATCAGGTTCAGTCCTTTGTGATAGATCCTGCCGAAAAGTTTGCCCCTTCTCATCTGGAAATTCTGGGGGTCTCTGACGGACACCGCCCACTTGATGATCGGATAGAGTTTTTTCTTGGTGCTGCCCCTTCCGGTTATATGCGTGGTCTTTAGGCGGTTCTCGATCCATCTGCGGGTTTTCTCCTCGGACCCTACCATCCTGCCGGTGGCAAGAAGATATTCCTTGATCCGGGAGATCTTCCATTTGTAGACCCTGCCCCATTCTCTCCTCTGGTCAAGGTCCTTCCAGTCATGGTTGTACGGCCATCCGGAACTGTAGAGGCAGTGCCTGGCAAAGAACTGCTCAAGATCAACTCCGAAGATCTTCTCCCCGAAAAGATCATCCTCTATACCGTGCTCCTTCATGAGCTTTTCCGCGTAGGCGATCTTCTCATCGGATAGGCCCAGGACCTTTCTGGAAGAAAACTCCCGGTAAGTGGATTCAAGATATTCCATTATATGGCGCCTGATCTCATTCGGGTCGTTCATTCCGGCGATACGATGTATCATCGCGTAATACGCATTGGTCCCGAAAGTCTCACCGAAAGGCTTTCTGGTATCATCACCGTTCACCTTCACTTCAAAGGAAACGTCAAGCCTGACAGCATCCTGCAGGGGCTTCTTATCCTTGAGGGTCGCCTTATAGAACATCAGGTCGTTCAGTATCTGCCTGTACTCGTCCGGATCATGATCTATCTCATGGAAAAGCCTTTCAGCCAGCATGACCAGGGCCCCGGCCTCTTCCCACCAGCTAGTCCCGGTCTTCTCCCTGCGGTTGTGCACCCATCTGTCATACAGAAAATCGATGAACTTCTTGTTGAAAACGATCCTGTTGAAATAATTGGTTGAATTGGCTTCAAGATTGGTCGCAAGCTCAACGCTTATCTTTCTGTTCTTGAGCCTGCTGGCCTTTTCAGAAATATGGCTTGCGACAAGTTTAGAATATCTGTTATCCTCTTGAAAAACATCCTTGGCGCAGTTGATCAGATATAATCCCTGGTTAAGCATCTCCGCGACCTGGCGCGCCCTCTCGGAAGAGCCCTCCTCGGCAAGACAGACGAACTCAAGCTTCTTCCTGTAATAAGGCTTCCCACATGCAGCCATGACCTTGACAGCTCTGGCTTCTCCCAAAACCTCGGCTACCCTCGCCATACCGGCTTCCAGTATGCTCGCCGCGGTGAAAAACCCAGCCCGCAGCAGTTTCTTGCGGTCCCAGCCATCCACCTCATCCATGATACCGAGACGGACTGTTGATTTGGGCATTTCGTGATCGCGCTCGAGTACGGTAATGTATATTCCGGTGGTCCCTTCATCAATATCCAACGCCGCGTAACTCAGATGAGGTCCGAAACCTATCATGTTAAGGGGAGCTTCTCTATCGTTCTCCCCGGAAGCTTCGGCCACCTCCACCTCGAGTTTTCTTTCGCTCATAAGGCGTTCGAAAAGCTCTTTGGTTGACTTCGTGGCAAATGGACGTTTTTCATGTTTCTCATCGGAAAGGAGGAGGTCGTACATCTGGCGCGGGGTTTTTCCGAATGTCACCCTGCGCGCCAGATCAAACCCCTCCTTGCTGGCCATCCATGTAAAATCAAGGTCCTGGAATACGGCCATCTCTGTACATTCCCGGAAAGGAGTGTTATCCCCGAAACGCCAATTGTCATGCACCGACACGTAATGAACGATCCTGTCGCGAAGCGCCGGGTCATAATTCACTTCCTCGAGGATCTCCCGCGCGATCTTCGCGCTCTCGGCCATATGCTTTCTCTTGACGTCCCTATCGAAAGAACGCGTCTTCTCGCTGCTCAGGCAATTGGCGTAACCGGTATCATGCAAGAGAACAATCGGTATGAGAAGGTCTTCGTCCAGTCCTTCACTGCGGGATATCCTCGCCGCCTCGAGCATCATCCATGATATGTGTACCAGATCCGCGGGACGGGCCTTAGCATAATAAGGCACGACTTTTTCCCATATCCTGAGATGTGATGGCTTGATCTTTCTCGTCTTTTCGGAAGCGTCGGCGGAAAGGTATTGCACAAGATAATTATCCGTCTCATAATACTTCTCCGGGACGATACCGTCAGCCACGGCCCCGTTGTAAAGGACGTTGTGCGTATTTTTGGGAATAACGCGCACGATTCCGGCATTCTTGAAACTGATGACAAGAATATCCCCGTCCGCTTTCGCGAAATTCCTCGCGAGGAATGACCTGTAGCGAAAATGATCCCACAGGGGAAGTCTGGAGAGTCTTTTGAATAGTTCGCTCGCGCCGGCCTTATCCTCGATAACAGCACCGTAGGTGAATAAAGCGAAGCTGAGAAAATCGGCATCAGAAACGACAGACGCGTTAAAGAGCGCCCTCTCATCCGTTACGGGCCTATCGTCGGAAACCAATGCCGGCGAAAGGTTCCTGGGCATAGAGGCTCCTGCCTCCTGAACGATGGGCTGACCCACCATGCCCAGAACGCATATCGATACGACTAATATCCTGAAAAGCTTATTTATTCGCATATCTGACTTTTTAGTATTTTACTTTTTATACATTATTTCAAATATTGTTACCTATTTCAAGAATAATAGTTAGCTTTTTTTGACCTAACATGATATTCACTATATTTCCCTGTTATTGAGATGGTCTTCTGATGAGGATCCCGGGATCAATGGTGGTTGACCACCTTGAGGTCCTTGATGTTAAGCTGTATGGAATCGATACCGTTCCAGCTGTTGATGGAAGGAGTATAGGCAAGATCTATAAGGTCCCCGGACTTGGGTTTCAGGACCTTGTTCTTCCTGAAGGTCACCGCCTCGCAGGTTATGTTACCGCAGGTAACAAGGAATTTGAACCCGCTTCTTCCTATTTCACGCGGGCGGTTCTTTACTTTAATGCCGTTCGAGGAAAAAACGGGTTCGGTATTTCCCGGCCCGTACGGCATCAGCATGGAAAGTTCGTTTATGAGCTTGACCCCTACATGGGAAAAAGGCAACTGAAGATCCACTCTGAGCTCTGGCGATATTTCTTCCATGCCCTCAAAGGACCTTTTAGCGTGTTCGTTTATGCTTTTTCTGAAAGCTTCCAGGTTCTTCTTCTCGATCTTGACCCCGCATGCCTGCTCATGACCGCCGAAATCTGTCAGGTACTCCCTGGAGGAATCTATCGCCTCGAAGAGATTGAACCCGTCCACTCCACGGCCTGAGCCCTTTCCCCTGTCACCGTCAAAAGCTATAAGAATAGCGGGGCGTGAGAATTCTTCTGTCAGCCTGGAAGCGACTATACCGATAACACCGGGATGCCATGCCTCGTCGCCCAGAACAAGAACGTTCGCCTCTTCCAGGTCTATCTCTCTGCGGACCCTTTCCTGGACGTCTTTTAATATGTCCTTTTCTATGCTCTGCCGGTTCCTGTTCTCCCTGTCCAGAGTGCGCGCAAGCTCCCGGGCCTTATCCGGATCCTTGCACATCAAGAGGTCCAGCGCAACATTAGCCGAACCTACCCGGCCCATGGCGTTTATGCGAGGTCCCAGTCCGAAACCTATATGCCTTGAACTGATCTTTTCTCTGTCTATGCGCGCAACGTCCATGAGGGCCAGTATGCCCGGTTTTTCCGTTGTCCTAAGCCCCTTGAGCCCCGTCCTGGTCAATATCCTGTTCTCCCCCTGCTGCGGCACAATGTCGGCCACTGTCCCCAGAGCCACAAGGTCCAGGTGCTCGTCCGCCACCTCTTCGCGACCCTTCATCAAGGCTCGGGCCAGCTTGTATGCTACCCCCACCCCGGCCAGATATTTGAACGGGTACATGCATTCCGTCTGATGCGGATCGATTATGGCGTATGCGGGCGGATGGACGTCGCCCTTGACCTCGTGGTGGTCGGTTATGATAACGTCGATCCCATAACTATTGGCACACTCGACCTCCTCGACTGAATTGATGCCGCAGTCAACAGTAATTATGAGCTTAACCCCCATATCCCTGGCCAAGGCTACCGCGCGTATATTGAGCCCGTACCCCTCCTCAAGGCGATTGGGTATGAAGCTCTCCGTATCGGCGCCCATCTTCCCCAGTATATCGGCAAGAAGCGCTGTTGAAGTAACGCCGTCAACATCGTAATCGCCGTAAATGAGTATCTTCTCTTTCTTTTCGACGGCTTTCCTTATCCGGGCAACACCACGGTCCATGTCCTTCATCAGGAAAGGATCATGACAGGATGAAAGCCCCCCGAAAAGGAACTGCTGAGCCTGTTCGGGGGTTCGAATGTCCCGGTTAAGCAGAAGCTGCGCAAAAAGCGGCGTCACCCCGAGCGCATCGCTCAGGACTTTCTGTAATCTCGGATTGGTATTCTGTAACTTCCAGTGCATTTGCCTGTTAATCGGTTTCCATCCCGGCGGGTTCTACATGTACGATTATATCCTTGACGTTGGGAATCTGTTCAACTATATCTTTTTTGATCTTCATCGTCACAAGATGCCCTTCTTCGACGGTTTTCTCGGCGCCCACCCCGATAATGGCTTCAACAAAGAACTCGATCCCGGTTTTTCTGACCATTATCTTTTTGATCTCCTTGACGCCCTTGACCCTTATTATGATATTCTCAAGCCGTCGTCTGAATTCCTCGGGCGGAGCAGCGTCCATAAGCTCGTCATAAGCGGCATGGAAATTCTCCGCTCCCATCTTAATGATAAAACCGCCCACGATCACTCCCGCCAGAGGATCGAGGTAGGTCTTTCCGAGCATGGCGCCGGCTATGCCTATGAGAGCTGCCACCGAAGAAAGAACATCGCTCCTGTGGTGAAAAGCATCGGCCTTTAGAGAAGTACTGTTAATCTCTTCACCGGCTTTAATGACCCTTCTGTAAGTGATCTCCTTGACTATTATCGACAAGACCGCAGCCAGCAAAGCCACCAGACCCGGTTCGGCCATCTCGCCGGTTATGAGAATCTTCGCCGAATCGTAAGCGATCCTGACCCCGACTATCAGAAGCACCAGAGAGACGATCTTGGCGGCTATGGATTCGGCCCTGCCGTGCCCCAAAGGGTGATGCTCATCAGGTGGCTTTTGGGCGATCTTGAAGCCGATAAGCACTCCAACGCTTGTGAGAGTGTCGCTTGCCGTATGGAAAGCGTCGGCTATCATGGCCTGTGACCGGCCGAAGATGCCCGCGGAAAATTTCAGGACAAAAAGCAGTATGTTGCTTAATATACCTGTCCAGGCACCCTTCTGCCCGACCTTGTAGCCGTCGCTGTGAGCATGGGTCATGGTTCTCGGTTATCTGCGTAACTTCCTTGAAGGCCAGTCGATCAATAACGGGCTGGCTATGAATATGGATGAATAAGTACCTACCAGCACACCGACCAAAAGCACGAAGGAAAAGTCATTTATCACTTTACCGCCGAAAACGAAAAGGGCCAACACGACTATCAGCGTGGTCAGAGATGTCAGCACGGTACGTGACAAGGTCTGGTTTATGCTCGTATTGATTATCTCTTCCTGGCTGGCTTTGCGCATGAATTTCCTGTCTTCCCTTATACGGTCGAAAAGGACTATCGTGTCATTGATAGAATAACCTACTATGGTCAGCAGGGCCGCTATTACCGGAAGAGAGATCTCCCTGCCGGTAAGCGCCAGCATCCCGAGGGATACGGCCACGTCATGTATCAGCGCTATTATCGCGGTAATGGCGAACTTGAACTCAAAACGGAACGAAATATAGATACAGATGCCCAGCATGGCGAAGATAAGCGCCTTGATGGCCGCTTCCCTGAGGTCTTCACCTACGGCAGGACCGACCGTCTCGACCCTCATCACCTCGAAAGAACCCTCGCCGAACTTCTCGCGGAGACTTGAGATTATCATTTCGGTCTTCCCGCTGAAGGACCTAACTATTATCTCCTTGCCCTCGCCGAACCGCTGTATGGAGGCCTCGCCAAGACCTACCTGGGAGAGTGCTCCGCGCACATCATTTACCGGGACCACCTCCTGGAACCTGAACTGCTGAAGAGTGCCCCCGGTAAAATCCACTCCGAGGTTGTTCGCGCCCCTCTGCACGAAAAAGAACATGCCAACGGCTATTACAAGGACCGATACGCCATATGCTATCTTTCGTATGTTCACGAACGGTATGTTCGGCTGGCTGAAGAATTGCAGCATCGGCAGCTTTGTCATGTTCGGCCTGCTGATGGTGATTATGTCCATTATAAGGCGCGTTACCACCAGCGCGGTGAACATGCTCGCGAGTATACCTATGCTCAGCGTTGTGGCGAATCCCCTCACCGGACCGGTCCCGAACTGGAAAAGTATGAGTGCCGTTATCAGCGTTGTGACATTAGCGTCGAGTATCGTCCAGAAGGCTTTGTCATATCCGGCATGTATCGCTGCCCTCAGGGATTTACCAAGTCTTGACTCCTCGCGTATCCTTTCAAATATGAGAACGTTGGAGTCGACCGCTATACCGATGGTAAGAACAAGACCAGCTATACCCGGCAGGGTGAGAGTAGCCCCGAAATAGGATAAAGCGCCGGTAATTATGAAGATATTGAGAACCAGAGCGAAGTCGGCTATAAGACCAGCGAGCAGATAATAAACGGCCATGAAAAGAAGGACAAAGATACCGCCCATCAATATGGCCCTTATGCCTTTTTCGACCGAATCCTTACCCAGAGCGGGACCTACGCTGCGTTCCTCTATGATGTCGACCGGGGCGGGTAGAGCACCTGCCCTCAGGATGAGAGCTATGTCCTTCGCTTCCTGGAGGGAAAAGTTACCGGTTATCTGCGCCCTCCCCGAAGGTATCCTTTCCCTTATAACAGGGGCGGTCTGCACCTCGTCGTCAAGCACGACTGCCAGCCTTTTACCGACGTTCCTGCCGGTGACCTGGGCGAAGATGTCACCTCCCTCATCGTTTAATTCCAGCGAAACATAAGGCTGTCCGAATCCCTGCTGGCTGAACTCCGTTGTCGCGTCCACCAGCATGTCACCGGTAAGTACCGCATCGCTTTCGACCAGAAGCGTTTCGGTCTTTCCGTCGCGTGTCTTCATCTGCTTAAGTTCGTAGCCCTCGACCTGTTCGCCGTCCATGGCCTTCTTAAGAAGCTCCGGATCATCGGAAACCAGTTTGAACTCCAAGTGGGCCGTGCGTCCTATGATCTCCTTGGCCCTTTCCCTGTCGGTCACGCCCGGAAGCTGCACGAGCAGGCGGTTCTTCCCCTGCAGCTGTATCACCGGTTCAAGCACACCGAACTGGTCTATCCTGTTACGGATCACCTCAAGAGCGCGCTGAGGCGCGTCCTTGGCCTGGTCCGCGGTGAGATCGGAGGTATCCACCTCCAGTATCATGTGCATGCCGCCCTGGAGATCGAGCCCCAGGTTGATCTTACCCTTTTCGACGACATTACCCTTCTCATCATGGATATCAAGCGGCGGATAAGAGAACCATACAGCCAAAGCGGCGATAACCACTACAAGAACACTTTTCCATTTAAGACTTTTCCACATATCTTTCTAACCCTTTCTTGGAAATGAACTGTTTATTCGCTTTTCGGTTTTCTGAGCTTCGCCACCGAGCTTTTCTGCACCTTGATCCTGGTATTATCGTCAACCCGCAGAGTAACAACATCGTTCTGTATGTTCACGACCGTCCCGAAAAGCCCCCCGGCTGTGACCACCTCGTCGTTCTTCTGGAGGTTCTCCAGCATCTTGGCGTGCTCCTGCTGGTTCTTTTTTTGTGGACGTATGAGCAGGAAATAAAAAACTATGAAAATAAGCGCTATGGGCAGAAGACCCATCAAAGGGTTCTGCTGCATCTGGGGCGCCTGTGCCGGTGCGTTCTGTGCAAATGCCAAAGTCAACATACAACTCTCCTTCTGTTATGCAATTGTTCAATAATATTACTAATTATACGAATTATCATGCAAAAAACAACTTCCTTTTCAAGATTGGTAATTTCTGAGGAAATCTTTTTTGAACTCGGAAAACCTGTCCTCCCGTATCGCCTCTCTGGCAAGTTCTATCAATCTTGCGTAAAAATAAATATTATGCAGGGATATTAGCCGCAGAGCAAGTATCTCCCCGGCGTTGAAAAGGTGTCGTATATAACCCCTTGTGTAATTTTTGCATGCCGGACACTGGCATTCTGGGTCTATCGGAGCAAAGTCCTCCTTAAAAGGCGCGTTTCGCAGCTGCAGCTCTCCGGAGAAGGTAAGCGCCTGGCCGTTCCTTCCGTTGCGTGTGGGCACGACGCAATCGAACATGTCCACCCCGCAGGAAATGGCTTCCAGTACATCCGGAGGTGTGCCCACGCCCATGAGGTACCTGACCTTATCTTCAGGGAGCTGTTGCGCGGTATACTCGGTGATCTCGTTTATCAGTTCCACAGGTTCCCCCACAGCTATACCCCCCAGAGCATATCCGTCAAGGTCCATCCCCACCAGTTCTTCAGCGCATCTTTTCCTGAGATCGGTGTAAGTGCTCCCCTGGACTATGCCGAAAAGCGAGGTGTCACACTCTTTCTCGAAAAAGCGCTTCCTGGACCTCTCGGCCCATTTCAAGGTAAGATCGACCGAATCCTCCACATAATCCCGGGTGGCCGGATAATGCACGCACTCATCAAGGGGCATCATGATGTCGCTGCCCAGGGCCATCTGAAGGTCAATAACGTTCTCGGGCGTGAAAAAATGCCGGGAACCGTCAATATGGGACCGGAACTCCACTCCCCCGTCTGTTATCTTCCTGAGCTCGGCGAGGCTGAATACCTGGAACCCTCCGCTATCTGTGGTTATCGATCCTTCCCACCCCATGAACCGGTGGAGCCCTCCGGCTTTTTCAATGATATCCCTGCCCGGCCGCATGTAAAGGTGGTAGGCATTGGATATTATCATGTCGATACCGCAGGATGCGACCTCTCTGGAAGTAAGGGTTTTCACCGTGGCCTGTGTGCCGACCGGCATGAAAACAGGCGTAGCCATCTGGCCGTGATTGGTAACCAGCTTGCCGCAACGGGCACGGCTAGTCTTGTCAACGTGCTCTAGTTCGAATTGTAGCATGGTTTTAATTTACCCTGTTTGCGGATATAAAAATAGAGAGAAACTATTCTCTCTATGTCGGAGGGACCTGATTCAAGCAGCGCCTCAGGAAAAATCACTGACCGCGTTTATCAGCTCCTCTATGCTCCCGCCCTTAACAAGGAACCTGTCCGCCGTACGGGCGTAGACGCTCTTTTCGTATTCCTGGTAGCCCGTGTAAATGATGATGCGCGAATACGGCGAAACCTGCTTAAGCGTGTTGAGTATCGAAAGGCCGTCCTTATCGGGCATCATGAGGTCGAGGATGATTATAGAAGGATTGTTGGTCTCAAGATAGGCCAGAAGCTCGTAACCGTTATAGACCGAATCGACCTGGTAACCCTTGTCCTCCAGTATATCCGCGACAAGTTCGCACATCTCCCTGTTGTCGTCCGCTATTACCACTCTCTTCTTCTGCTGCATGCTGTACCTGTTACTGGCGGACACTCAACGTCCGGTTTATCTTTTCTATAAGTTCCTCCGGCTGGAAGGGTTTTGTCATGTAGTAGTTCACCCCGCAAGCCCTTGCGGTCATCTTTTCGACATCATCATCAAGGCATGTCAGGAAGATCTTGGGAAGCTGCTGGTATAATCCCTTGTCCCTGAAGTCCTCTATAAGATTGAATCCCGACCTTTCCGGCATGAATACGTCGATTATCAAAAGGTCCGGATCGTATTTCTCAATGAAATATTCTGTCCTGGTGGGATCGGTAAGTGTCTTTACCTGGTACCCCTCTGATTCAAGTATATCCTTTATCGTGCTCAGAAAGTTCTCATCATCGTCGATCGCCAGTATTACCTTGCTCATGAATAGATCACTCTCCCCGTTGATTTGCAAAGCCATGAAAAAAGCGGATATATTTTATCACTACCAATTATGCTTGTAAAGCTTTTTGGGGCTGGCCGAGTATATTGAATCTTATTATCACAAAAGCAGTTATGCTGCTGGCGATATTGAAGACCACATCGCGCCAGTCGAACACCCTGGTTGGCAGAAATAGCTGTATTACCTCATCGATCACTCCTGCTCCAAGGCAAAAGAGAAGACCATATACATAAAGTTCAAGGCCATATCCGGAAAAGTCGACCTTAAGGGCGTTGAATACAAGAACGCTCAAGAGACTGTATTCCAAAAGGTGTATCTTTTCCGCCGGATATATTGCTAACTTGTTTAAAATAAAGTAGATACACGCGCAACCGAGAAGGATGATATAGTTCACAATCCTCTTTTCCCGGCGAAAAACACTCATATATAGAAATACCGCTGCAAGCAAAAAACCACCGGCAAGATACACTACGAACAATCCGCGACCGTTCAGATAGCCGTCGACCGCATCCCACAGACTGGGAGCTACGGTCAGGGTAGCATATACCCCGAGCATATATGCAACGACCAGACACCAGTTTATTAGCCTTTTCCCGGATCTATTCATATATTAAAGATATATCGCAATTTACTTGATACGCTTAAAAATGCTTTCAAGATCGTGACCGAAAAGTTCCCTTTGAGAAGAATGCCAGAACTGGGCTATCTCCTTGGCCTCCTTGTACAATTGGCATAATTTCTCGTGAGAGATGGTATCCAGCTCTATCACCGGTTCATCGAAACGGCTGTATCTGGAAAGATCGCGGTCTATTATCCTGAAACCTTCTTTCTCGGCATTCTGCACTATCGGCAGGCCGGGGTAAGGTGTAAACAGCGCGACTTCCTGCCGGTCGTTGAGACCTCTTTCAAATAAATATACCATCGCGTCAAGGCTTTCCCGTGCGGTCTGTTCGGTCTCCCCGGGATGGCCCATTATCCAGAATGTCGCCACTGTCATGCCGCAATTTACGGCCACTTTGCATTTTTCGATAACTTTTTGCAGGGTTATGGGTTTTCTCATGCGCCTGAGCACTTTCTCTGAGGCGCTCTCAACGGCGATCAGCATCCTCTTGACACCCGCTTCCTTCATCAGGTGTATATGTTCCTCCGGAAGATTGGCCGCCCCGACCAGTGCCGCGGTGTCCCTCTGCCCGAAATCGAACTGTTTTAATCTGGCGCATAACTGCCTGAAAGATCCTTCCGGGTAATTGAACACGCTTCCAAGGAAGTAAATATCGTTATCGTAATTCTCGACAAGGTATTTTATTTCGGCTGTTACCGCCTCTATCGACCTGGGCCTCACCTGGTGCCCCCAATATTTGCTTTCCACGCAATAGGAACAGTTCAAAAGACAGCCGCGGGTAGTGGTTATGAAATACCGGCTCCTTTTCATGAATTCCGGGTTGGGTTTGGAATAATCAACCGGCGGCAAGCCCCCGAGGTCCCCCAGGGGCCTTTCAGGATTACGTATGACTTCATCCCCTTTCCTGTAGGTTATGCCCTTAACACCTTCAAGGCTTTCTGAAGACAGTACGCGCTCCAGAACCTCTTCCATGGTCCATTCGCCTTCTCCCCTTACGACGATATCCACCTCAGCGCTGTCGCGAAAGACCTGGGTGTCCGTATAGGTCACATGAGGCCCCCCCATCACGATAACTGCCTCCGGACAGGTTCTTCTGGAGATCTGGGCGATTTTGAGAGCTGCCGGATACTGGGGGGTCAACGCCCCTATACCTATCACGCGGGGATTCGCCCGGCGGAGCCTATCGGCGACGTCCTTGTCAGAGAAAAAGAATTTTCTTCTGGTGAACAGTTTGTCGGGAATATCCTTGTACAGCTCGTCAATACAGAATATATCCGTGGAATAGCCCTTCGTATCAAGGTAGGAACAGATAGACAACAATCCCTCACCCACGGTGAACGAATCAGTGTGAGGAAGTATGCCCTGCGCACAGAAAGGGGATTGTATAAGAAGTAGATCCATGCTTTCAGCTCTCCATTAATCCAAAATTCATTCAGGCCGTCTTACGGAGGACATGTGCCTGCCTGTTGCAGGGTCTCGGTGCAGCCCCCTATAGCGCTCCTGCAGGCAAGAAACACCCGGTCTATCTTCTCGGTATGTTCAACCTGCGGCTTGTCGTACTTTTTCTTCTCCATGTTCTTCGGTTCTGTCATGGCTTACCTCCTTGCGTATTCTTGCCATGCGGCAAAGCTCACCTGAACGGGCGAACAATCTGCCCTCTTCGGTAAAAGAAATTCCTTCGCACCTGAAACACCATCCGGCCATCTCGCAGCCGCAACACTCCGGAAGCGGCCTGCTCGCGGCATCCCGAAGATGATCCAGAAGAGGGTTATCCGACCATATCTCTTTAAGGGACCTCTCATTCACGTTCCCCAGGGACAGCGGAACGGATATGCAGGGCGTCACCTCTCCGTCAGCCCTGAGTGCGAACGTGCACCTTCCGAAATGGCAGCTGTAACAGGCCCCGTTATCAAAAAGGCTCTTAAGCGCCCGGGATGAGAAGAAACTTCTGAGCTGTTCATCACTTGCCCTGTACTCAAGTGGCGCGGGATCCCCGTCGTCCCTCGCGAAAATAAGAGGAGAAGCGATATGAAGAACGCCCATTGATTCAACGAGAGACTGTATATCGTCTATCGTATCAGCGTTCCGGTTCATGACCGGCGTCTTGACGGCAATACTTATCCCCTGCTCCTTGAGCAGTTCCAGAGCTTTGAGCGTCTTATCGAAAGAGCCCTTAACGCCGCTCAGGCCGTCATGTGTCTGTGGATCGGCACCAAGTAGCGTGGTATCCACATGATAAACCCCCGCCTCTTTAAGGCGCAAAGCTTCCTCCCTGCCGATAAGGGTGGCGTTCGTATATAGAAGAGTGGCGAAGTTCTTTCTAGCCGAATAAGAAAGGATCTGCCAGATATCCTCCCTGAGAAGAGGTTCTCCCCCGGTGATACTTAAAAAGAGCGTTCCCATATCCGCCGCCTCGTCCATACACCGCTTGAGCGCATCAAGAGGCAGCACATGTCTTTCTGTGTTATAACAATGGACGCAGCGGTTATTGCAGTCGGTGTTGATCTCAAAACACGCAAAAAGGGGTATATTCTTCTCTATCAGCCTGTCGTAAAGACCGCCTATCCGCATAGTGCCCTGTCCTCTTTAAGAAGTTCTATGACATTGTCGTCTTTTCGAAACCCCATCCGGTAAACCGCAAGGCGAGAGCCCATCCCGGTCACCAGGCCGAGAATATCATCAAATAGATCCGATTCGAACCCCGCCATCTCCGGGAACGAAAGGCTGGCATTGGAGAAAAGACCCTTAACCGCCTGAACAGCGTCCATCTTCCGGCAATAGAACCGGTCGGACTTATCGATAAAGAACATAGCTTCGATCGGATACGAGCCCCTCCCGGAGAGCTTGCCCCAGGGAGTCGCGCAGGCCATCCATGTGCCGTCATCCCGCTTTCGTACCGCGACACAGTCATCGGAGAGAACGTGGCAACCTGTATTCGAGGCTATGGTGCTTTTCCCTCCGGAATTAGGAGCTATGAAGACCATCGCTCTTGCATCTTTCACTACGGCCGAAGAATGAAGTATTATACCCCCCCAGTGTATTATGACATACTGGAAACATATGCGCAGAAAATTGTCCAGAATGAATTCCGACGCTTCCGGGCTCTGGTCCGAAGCATCAGGAACGACCGCGAAACGGGCGTTCTTGTCTATATGTCCCGACCCCACGTTCATGCTTATGATATTGGCTTCTCGGTCTTTTTCGTCGTTATTGAGAGCGAACCTGACCAGCCCGCGTGATGGCATCATCTTAAGGAGGAACTTCTCCCCCTCCGGCTCATCGGGAACGAGGAAATCCTTGAGCAGTTTCCGGATGATCGGCCGGCTCTCCGGAAGGCTGTATTCCAGCTTTACCGGAACGCCTGCTATCTCGGCGTACATACTATAGGACATCAAGCGTCTCTCTTTGCTGCATATCGGCCAGGAACTCCCGCACGTCCTTCTCTGCGGTCTCTCTGTCGACATCGAACACCGAAAGGATATGGTCAACTATCTCATCGGAGCTTTTCCCTTGCTCAAGATAATTCCATATCTCCGTACCGACCTGGTTGAGCACCATTACCTGGGAATTCTTTACAGAGACAAGGACGGCCTTATCCTCAACCAGCCTCCAGGGAACTCTGTGAGCTCTTTTATATGTCATAACTCCTCCTGTCAATATCACTAAACGCCTCGGGATAACTGAAGACCGCCCGGAACTTTTCCGGATGCGCTCTTTGATCCGTTTCGACCCAGCAGTGACCGGTTAACTTATCCCTGTCAAAAGAACAGCCGAAAACTATGTTGGCCCTTATGCCGTTCTTCCTGAAGAGGCGGCAGACCGCAACCGAACTGGTCAGGCACCGGGGCCTTATCCACAAACGCCCCATCAGGAAATAAACGAACGTAAGATACCTCTTGAATTTCTCAGCCGGGTATTTCCCCCGGCGGGCTAATTCGACACCGGCCAGAGCGAGCCTTTTCCCGGGCGGGGTGAATCCCACCAGGACCACATCGGCAAGGATGCGGGACAAAAGCCCCAGGTCCCGGTAATAAAAAAGTTTACGGAAAAACTCCTGCATATGGTCCTCTTCCTCGGCTGTTATAATGATTATTATATCAGATACTATGGTTAATTCAACTTATACGATGCCGCCCGGGAAAATAATAGGTTAAAATATATCTGTTTATGTAATATAATGATTTTATATGACTAATGAAGCGACCGGAAAAACAACTTTTCAGAACTCTGAAAGTATCGTCAATTACAATACCCTCCTCAGCGAACATACCGCCTCTTTGCTCCGAAGGTTCGGTGAGCCCGGCATCCCTGTAATGCTGTTAAAGGGCATCGCTCTTGTTAATGATGTTTACGCCGATACCAGTGACAGGGTCATGGGTGATATCGACCTTCTCGTCAGAAAAGAACACTCCGCCGAAGCGGAAAAGATCCTCAGAAAGAACGGCTTTGTTTTCATTCAAGGGAACATGGCGAACGCCAGGGTCTATGGGAAGACCGAACCCCTTGAAATATATGTGGACCTGCATACGGGACTAGTCAATCCGCAGAGCCCCTCCCAGTCCAAGGTATACAGCCCCGATATCGACTCCATATGGCGGCGCGCCCGGGAGGTGGACTTCAGCGGGAACACGGCTTTCACGCTTTCTGCTGAAGACAGAATAGTCTACCTCGCATTCCATATGCTAAAGGAAAGGTTCTCGAAGGATAAATGGTTCCGCGACCTTGTATTGGTGATTGAACACTATGCTCCCCGCGTCGATAAAGCGCTTCTTGAAAGCATTTCAAGAGAGTGCGGCACACACAAATTATGCTGCATGATAATCGACCACCTGAAAGATCAAAGAAAAGAGGACATCCGGGGACTTGATGCGGTATTCGACGGTAGCGGCTACTTTCTCTACCGCTTCGAGTCTCGCCTTTTCAGAGCCCTGCTCGCCCCCTGGGCAAGAGGCCTGTTCCCCCTTCGTGAATTCCTATGGCTTATCGCGATGGACTCAGCCAGGAAAAAGGCGTCATTTACCGCCGATCTCATCCGGTACCTGCCGATCAAGATGATGCGCACTTTGCGGAGGATAAGATGAGAAGCGTTCTGGAGATAAAAGGCCTCTCAAAGGAATACACCAGCGGCATTTTCCCCTTCCGCGCGAAAGATCCCGTGACCGCTCTTGATAACATCGATCTTGACATCGATTCCCCGGGTGAAGTTGTAAGGATATCCGGGCCTAACGGCTCCGGCAAGACGACCCTGCTTAAGTGCATATCGGGTATCATTCTCCCCACTCGGGGCACCGTCAGGGTCCTTGAAAAGGACATCCGGAAGAACCATAATGATGTTATAAGGAATATAGGGCTGCTGACGGACCAAGAACGCAGTTTTTACTGGCGCTTATCCGGAAGGGAGAACATGAGGTTCTTCGGGGGGCTCCACGGATTGGACAAGCCTACGACCGACGAAAGGATACGGTCTCTGGCCGACCGCCTCCAGATAGAAGACCTCGTCGACGAGCCCTTCTCCGGTTATTCGACCGGGATAAGGCAGAGGTTCTCCATAATGAGGGCGCTTCTTCACAGGCCCAGGCTGCTTCTTCTTGACGAACCCTTAAGAAGCCTTGACCGGTCTTCAAGTGAACGGTTATCCTCCCTGGTCCTGGAATTATCCAGAGAAGATGGTGTTACAGTGATATACACCACACATGAACAAAACCCCGGAGGGATGCCCTCCTCCCGCCACTTGCGAATGGATAAAGGCAGGGTGATCGCATGAAGGCCCTCTTCTGCGAACTAAAGAAGATCTTCGTGTTCCTGAAAAAGGACCTTAAACTCGAACTGAGCTATAAGTTCTCGATACTTTTAAGGGCACTGAGCGTAATCCTATTCTGCCTGGTCTTTTTCTTTCTCTCCAGAATGGTCGAAGGAAGCAGCATCAAGGCCCTTTCGGCATATAACGGGAATTATTTCTCCTTTGCGCTTATCGGCATGGCTTTTTATTCGTTCTTCGCTGTTCTGCTGAATTCATTTTCATCCAGACTCAGGCAAGAACAGCTCACCGGGACGCTGGAAGCAATTTTTCTGACCCCGGTGCGTCTTCCGACTTTCCTGGCGGGGATCACCTCCTTCAGCCTGAGCCGCGGGCTTGCGAACATCTTCTTCTTTTTCCTCGTGGGAGCCCTCCTGCTCGGCGGAAAGATATATGTTTCTAATATCTACCTTTTCACGACCGTACTTCTATTAAGCATGGCCAATTTTTTATCCATCGGTATTATCGCATCTTCATTCATACTGGTCTTCAAGCGCGGGAACCCTGTCAACTGGCTGATCGAGAATGTTTTCCTCCTGGCCGGCGGGGTGCTTTACCCCGTCTCCGTCCTGCCGGATTGGATGCAGGTTTTTTCCAGGATGCTTCCTCTTACATATTCGCTGGATGCGCTTAGGAGCATAATGATACCGGGAGCTGATACCTCCGCGGTAAGTGGGCAGATAACGGCACTGGGAATATCTCTGGCAGTACTTTTTCCCCTGGCGGCTTTATCATTCTCCAAAGCCGTCACGGAAACAAAACGCAGGGGTAACCTTTCGCAGTATTAACCGAAAACACTTTCTACGGCACTTACCACTTTTTTACGTTCTTCCTGCGTTAGTGAGGGATAGATAGGCACCGAAAAGAGGGTAGAATACGCGCGGTCGGTGTTCTTGAAGCCGGATCTTATCTCAAGATATCTGTGGAGGGGTTTAAAGACCGGACGCGCAGCAGTGACACCACTTTCTCCGATCCGGGAAATGACCTCTCCGAGGTCCCGGTCGGTCGCCAGTACGTACCTGTAATAGACGTGGTCGAACTCACCTTCGGGAAGCTCAAGGTCAAGCCCCGAAAAAGCGGCATGATAGCCTGAGGCGATCTCTTTGCGGACTCGCACGAATTCATCCGCTCTCTCCAGCTGAACGAGCCCGACAGCTGCCTGGATATCGGTCATTTTATAATTATATCGGAGCTTGTAGTGCTCCTTCTCGTCGTAATCTCGCCTGTCCCTGGCTATTCGGAGGACCTCCTCATCATCGGAGACCAGAGCGCCCCCTTCCCCGGAGGTGATCATTTTGCACGCATAGAAGGAAAGCATCCCTAAGGTGCCGATACTTCCGGTCCTGAGGTCTCCGTACCTGGCACCCAGCGACTGGGCGCAGTCCTCGACCACGGGTATACCCAGGTCCTTTATCCTCTCCAAGTCCGCGGGACTTCCGAACATGTGCGGCACTATCACACAGGCAGTGTTTTCTGTCCTGTTATCCTCTATGCTGCTAACGGAAATATTGAACGTATCCGGTTCGATATCACACAACCTGGGCCTGGCACCGGTCAGATATACCGCGTTAAGTAGAGCGCTGCAAACATACGAGGGCATGAGGACCTCGTCCCCCTCGCCTATGCCCATGGCCACAAGCCCCAGGTGAAGCGCCGAAGAACCCGAATTGGTGAGCACCGCGCCTTTGACCCCTATGTAGCGGGCCAGCTCTTCCTCGAATTTTTTTACGCGCTCACCCTGGGCGATATTCCCGGACCTTACCACCTCAGCCGCGGCCAGGGCTTCCTCTTCATAAAGGGTCGGTCTGGAATGCGGTATTTTTTCCATGAATTCACCTCATATGGAGTCCAGAAGGTAACGCAAAGCGCAGAAACCTTCGGCGTACTTTACCTTGGCCTGAAAACCCCTGAAATTGGCAACAGCACGGGTGCTTTCCACCATGTCAAGGCTCGTGGGATAGTCCCTTTCCACCTGTGACTTATGGCACTTGAGAAGCTTGATCTTTTCATCCAGGACATCGGCTATGTCCACAAAAAGATGGGGCTCATAGTTCCTCGAGGTATAATCCTCGTAGAAAAGCACCTTCCTGCGGTACCTGGAGGCCACCACTGTGCTCTCGGCGAGATACCGGTGGTCCTGATGCGTATCATCTGGATAATTCACCAGTATCACCTGCGGATCGCACTCGCTTATCACTTGTTCTATCTTGCCTATCAGTTCCCTGCCTACCACAAGGCGGGTATCGGTGAACCCGCCCCAGTATATGTTCTTTACGCCCAGAAGGCGGGCGGATTTCTCCTGTTCCTTTATGCGGACCTCGGTGTCACCCCCGAAATCACCGTGGGTCGCCACGAAATAATATATCTTGGTCTTTTTCTGGGCCGCCATTTTAAGTAGCGTGCCGCCGCAGCCGTATTCTATATCATCCGGATGAGCGCCTATCGCGAGTATGTTCATTTTTCTCTCCCTTCCCTTATTATATCTATGCTTTTGCTCCCGCTTGTGAACAAAAGGTCTATTACGGACATGTAGGGTTCGAATCCCTCGTATACCTGTTCGTATTCAGGATGCCGGTAGGACTGGAACTTAAGTTCGATACCGCTGCCCGAGAACAGATCTTCTTCAAGGTAGTCCCTGCCGCCCGCTCCTGATAAATATACATCAGCATCCAGCCTACTGCAAATATCAACAAGCCTTTGGGTGCCCGAGGTCTCAAGGTCCATAGTAGAACTTTTTACGATCCGGGCCTTTATCCCCAGCGCGCGCTTGAGATACTGTATGAAATGAGAATTGATCTGTTCAAGAAGAGGCCACTCTCTCTTGAAGGTCTCCTCAAAGAAAGCGGCGTGTTCTTCGAAGTGAGGCGCCTTGGAATAGTTGATCTCTATGCTCTTTATGTGCTTGTCACTCCAATTCGTGGTATTATCTATTTCAACTTGGTTGATCGGCTGGCCGAATTGGTAGAGAACAGGTACGGTAAGCCACTGCCAGGTATCCGCGTTGCGTATCTTGTTCCTGTTCTGCCACTCGTTCTTTTTGTACTGTACGTCGTCCAGAAGGACGAAAACGTCGCTCTGGTCCATCTTGTCGAAGTAGCCCAGCCAGGGCAGGTACTGCGGCTGATGTATGGCAACTATCATTAATCGGCCTCGCTTTTTTCGAATCTGACAAAAACCGGGTTGCTGAAGAGCATGCTCGGGTATTTTCCCCTCACATCAAGGCGGTAATATATTTTACTCCCGGGTTCGTAGTAGTCATCGCTGAAGCTGATCCTGCCCGGCTGTGCGAATTTGAACTGTTTTATCACCTTGCCTGACCTTACCAGATCAGCGGTGACTTCTCCTTGCGGGACGCCTTCCCATCCCACGAAAAAATCCACCTCGACAGGGCCGGAGGCAAGGAGCTCTTCTCCCATGCCGGCCGTTTCTCCATTACTATATTTTACCGTAAAAGATCTGATTTGCAATTCGTGCCCGCTGGAACGCCTTACAGCGTACATACTGCCCTCTTTCATGGCCCGCATTATGTTTTCCCGGGTATTCTCCCCGACGATGAAAACCGTCTGCACTTCGTCTATCTGCTTGCCGCCTGAAGCCTCCTTGCTGTGATAGGACATCTCTCCCACGGCCCATACTGGTCGTCGTCTTTTGCCCGCGCAGTACTCACCGAGCACGGTATCCCACACGCCCCCCGGAGAGCCTACCTGCCTATAGCCCTCATAAAAACAGCAGAACCCAGTATAACCGGACACCTCCAGCATGTAACCGGTGGCTTCGGGACTTTTGAACCAGACCGGCCCGAGGTCCCTGTGGGTAAAAGCCTCCGGGCTTGACCAGAAGGTCATCCCTCCTTTTGAGTTCACGTAATCGATAACCTGCTGATAAGGGCCAGAACCGGCACTTCCGTGATACTGATCATATCTGTAATACTTGTAAGGATAATTAGCAAGAGCGAACACCGCGCCTGTTACGATAAAAAACCAGCACAGACTGTCGGCAAGGTAATACCTGGGGTGCTTTTTCCTGAGGCAGATCGCACCCAGCAGTATCAAAAGAAAAGGCCACAGCTTAAGAACGCTTACAACTCCGTAACCGGAGAACCCCCCGTTCGAAATGGTTGGGATCTGCGAGTAATCGGACGGCTCAAGACCCGTAACCAGGAACTGAATGTCCCAGTCGTGCAGAGTGAGCCCCCCTCGCCCCAGCGGGCTTCCGGTCCAATAATAAAAGGGTGCTACTTCTGCCGACATATTTACGGTGAGATCGGGGAAGCTTTCATTGATCTCGCCGATCCTGCGGGCGTATTCGCTCGGACCATACTTGATCAAGCCGTCCCGCTCAACTGTCTTTTTGATAACCCGCCTGAAGGGATATATCCCGTATTCCCACCGCGGCATGAGGTTTTCGGTAAGAAAAACGGCCGCGATCCCCTTTTCATGGGCCATTTTCACAAGTTTTTCAGGAGCGTACTCTCCGGAAGAAACGCTTGAGTTGAGATGCAAAAGCCCTTTTACATATACAGAGTCCTCGACCGAAAAAGCGCTCAAAGCGCCTGAGTGCAGCAAGAATCCCGTTATCAAGATAACCCTGAGAGTATATTTAAGCATATTTAGGATCTATCCTTTGCTAAGAAGCTCCCGGTAAAGCGAATCGAGTTTTTCTATCATTTTCCCTGAGGAATATTCCGCGACCGCTTTATCGTGCCCGCGAAAGCCCATTTCAAGCGCGTTATGCCTGTCCTCCAGCACCTCGTCGATAGCCCCGGAAATAGCAGAAGAAGAAGCAGGTTCAACAAGCCTTCCCGCCCCTCCGGCGAGAACAGAAGGCACCCCGCCCACGCGCGTGGCTATGACGGGTTTTTTGAAATACATCGCTTCAATGAGCACCCTGCCCATTCCTTCGTTAAGCGAGGAGAGAACAAATAGGTCCAGTGACTCTATCATCGCCGCGGTGTGTTCCTGCCACCCGACAATACGGAACCTTTCCTCGATATCCATATCTTTGATCTTCTCCTCGAATTCTTTTCTCAGGGGCCCGTCCCCGGCGAGAACGAAATAAATATCATCCCTTTTCCGGATCTGCCTGCAGGCGGCATCAATGAAAAATTCGAATCCTTTTATCTTGATAAAACGCCCTATGGCTCCGACCAGGACCTTCTCCCGGGGTATGCGCATCTCTTCTCGCCAGTACTTTCCCCGCTCAGCCTCTTTTTCCATGTGATCGAAATCCACGCCGCTGGGTATCACGGTGTACTGCTCTCTCCTTCCAACTCCCGCCCGAAGCCATTCCTCGCATTCGGCGGGGGTTAAACCAACTATCCTTTCGGTCATGCGCGCGGCTATCCTCTCGCAGGTCACGATAAAACCAGTAAGGGCCTTTCCGAAATATCCGTAGAAAACATGGCCATGCGGAGTGTAGACGAGGT
>WJMH01000019.1 GCA_014728045.1 Candidatus Omnitrophota bacterium | reverse complement strand
CCCTTGTCGTGTTCCTGTTGTGGTCTGTCGTGGCTCATAAAACCCGGGACAGTTCAAGCCCGGTAATCATGATGCCTTATGGTAGGGAGTGATCTTATTCATTTCTTTTTCTTTCTTTTCCATCAAAACTTCCAAATCATAACGGCTCTGCATGTTCAGCCAGAACTCCGGAGTAGTACCGAAGAACCTGGACAGCCTCATAGCCGTATCTGCGGTTATTTTCCTCTTCCCTTTTATAATTGCAGCAATCCTTGGAGGATCAACGAAAATCTCTTTTGCAAGCATATAAGGGGTGATACCCATGGGCTCGAGAAACTCTTCCTTTAGGACTTCCCCAGGTGTGGTTAACTCGATAAGGTTCTGATCCATAATTATTCTTCTCCTGTCAAGACTCAATGGTAATCCGCAATCTCTACGTCGAAGGCATGACCGTCAACCCAACGAAAACAGACACGCCATTGGTCGTTTATACGGATGCTGTGCTGTCCTCTTCGATCACCCCTTAAAGCTTCAAGACAATTACCGGGTGGTATCCGGAGATCATTCAGTTCTACAGCATCCTCAATTAATCCTAACTTCCGTCTGGCCGTTTTGAATAGATCACTGGGAAAACTTTTAATCCGTTTCCTCTGCCAGATACTCTCCGTAAGACCATTTTTGAAGCTTTTTATCATATTCAATGATAGCGTATCTCACTAATAGTGTCAAACGCTAACTGTTAGCAAAAATGATTTATCCCATCCACGACACACACGACAATCACGACCTGTGTAATACCCAGCCCCGTCGTCTGCACCTTCGAGTAAGAGGCGCGTTCCGGTGGGTACGCGCCCTTGTCGTGTTCCTGTTGTGGTCTGTCGTGGCTCATAAAACCCGGGCACACAAAGACCGAGCTTGTTTTCCCCTATTTTGTTCTTTCAGCAAATTTTAACTATCATTTTACAGTGATGGATAACAATATCTCCGGCCTACCGGAACTGCTTACCTACTTCGAAAACAACGGCATATCTCAAAAAGTGATATCGATTTGAGCGACCTGCGAGTGGCTAAAGGACTCTTTCTTAAAGAGATTCTCACGAATGGTGAAGTCCTTTTGAACAAAGATTCGGAATTTCTCGGTAAAAAAGCGATTGAAATGATGGACTATCAAACAGACCTCGCACCTGCAGTCAACTCAATGTTAAAGGCCCGCTTAGAAGCAGTACTCAATGAAAAATTGCAATAGACATCACCACGCCTTTTCCACGACTATGGAAGGCACTGGGTAGTGCTTTTCATTGAGGGTGTAGAGCACACCGCCGCACGTTTCTACAGTTGCAGCGAGGACCGCATTGTTTATGTCCATCCCGTGTGAGGGATTCCATTTTTTATAAAAGCCGGCTGCGTACTGTTCGATCGCCTCCTCTACAATTTTCTTCTTCGATTTGTGAAGCCTTTTCGAAAGTTCATCGAGGACCCTGAGTACTGAGTCATCTATAGGTGCAGAGAATATTTTATCCGTGCTTACGCAAGCTTTTAATGTAAGTATATGTTGATGTCAAGTAGTCTGCTCCTCCCGGAAGCTGCCCCTGTTCCGTGCTATACTTGCCCCATGAGTACGGAAGAACATCCCGATCTGCCGCTGTTCAGGCGGCTTAGAAAACTCATAGCCGATTCATCGTCCCTTAGTCCTCCCCCTCGATGAGGCTTTCGTAGTCGCTTACAGCCCCGCCGTCGAGGCAGCAGGATATAATTTCCCTCCCGATCTTATCGAGCTCCGGTTTGTTGAATTTCTGGAGCTGGGTATGGAAAAACTCCGTAAGGATCTTCGCTCCCTCGTCGTAAGCCTCCTTGCCGACCTCCGGCTGTGTTTCGGTCTGGAGGAACCACCGGGATATGGTGCTTCCTTCGATCCGCATGGTCTGCAAAGCATAGCCGAGAAGGGAGCAGCGGGCGGGTATGGTGTAGTCGGAGTGGAACCGGGCATGTCCCCGCCGGGCCAGGTAGTCCCGTACGATCCATTGGGGCATAAAGCTCGTCTTCCACGCTCCCACGTGCTGGTTCGGGATGAGGACGTACCGTGTAGCCGGGGCATTGAGGAACTGCTGGAGGAGCAGGTTCGCCTGTGCGACCTTCTTTCCCGTGGTAAAGGGCCAGTAGCTTCCCACTCCTTCGCTGCTCATACCCCCGGTATCGACGATGCTCGGATT
>WJMH01000018.1 GCA_014728045.1 Candidatus Omnitrophota bacterium | reverse complement strand
TTATTGAATACGGTCTGGGCTTCACTATCGGAGGGGTCTATTTGGAGCGCTTTTTGTATATACCTTTCAGCACGGGAAAGTCTGCCGCCGGCAAGATTTTGCCTTGCCCTCTCTATGAATCGGGCAATCTGTTCACGGCTCTCAGCTGTTTGCTGGGGATCATCCTGGCTAGTTTGTGCTTCTGCTGCATTCACATTACCACAGATGGCCATTAGAACAACAATGAGAACCGTGCACGCCTGTTTAATATATTTTCTAAGTTGTAAGCTGTTACCCAACCTCAGCACCTCAAAATATTTATTTTGGAACTCTGTTACAACTGAATTCGCGCGATCCTGTGAACTTTTCATCTGACAGCTGACGCTATTAGCTTATTCTTCGTTGTTTTCACCTTTGGATTTCTTGGCTTCGGCTTCCTTTTTCTTCCTTTTCCGGTACTCGCGCATATACTCACGCATATACTCACGGTGTCTCTCTTTATTGGCTTCCCGGTAAAGCTGCAGATACTCCTTGTGTTTCCTTCGCCAATCGAGCGACCGTTCGCGACAAGCCTGCTTCCACGATTTGTCCTGGGATTCCTTGTACTTGAAGTAGTTTGGATTTTCCTCCCTCCAGGATTTCATGTTGTTAAGCTGCCGCTGGTACTGGCACTCCAAGCTCGAACAAACCTGCTGGTTCGGCCGATACTTGTTCGGAATAAAAGGTTTGCCGCAGATGGCGCACTTTTTTTCCATTCGTTTGTTTTTTTCTTTTTCCATAATCACCCCTCCATAAATAGCTCTCGACGGCATAAGGAAGCAGCTCCGATGGACGGTGCTTCCTCTCCCAGTTTCCCTGGGACGATCTTTAAGTTCTGTTTCTTTTCTTTGTGCAGGAACCTCGCTGAGCTTTCTTTTACAAAATCCAAAAAGCGGCCTTCTTTCTTTTCCGTGCCTCCTCCGAGTATGACCATTCCGGTATTGAACATGTTCACAAGGTACGCTATCCTGACGCCCAAAGCCAGGCCCGACCGCTTTACCAGATCTTCCGCCAGTTCATCGTCGTTATCTGCCGCCCTAAGGACGACTTCAAGCGTTATGGCGTCAATATCGCCATCTACCATGTTCACAATATCCGTACCCACCCCTTTACCCACAAGGTTCTTCGCTGTCTCGACTATACTGAACTGGCTCCAGGAGCGCAGATATTCGCTGGTATCGCCGTTATCTTTTTCTCTGGCTTCAAAGATCATCTCGCCCTTGAGCACTACACCATCGCCGACGTCCGAATACATGTACAGGACATCCTCCCCTCCGGTCACACTGCCAAAATCCCTTTCCCCGTAACCGGCGGCAGTAGTATCCGAAGTAATGTATACATCGCATCCGAATGTACGGCTTATCCCATCGGCCAGTATGTCGCTCGCCTTGGAATTCTTTTCGGAAAGAATAGAAGATACGGCAAGACCGGCGCAGCAGAATTCGGAATCTTTAAGGCGACTGGCTTCGTCGATCTTTGAAACTATCTCTTTTATCTCCTTGTTCTTCCCTTTTATTTTATTCAATAGACCCACATTGATGATCTCTCTGTCCAGCGTCTCGCCCTTCAGATCCATTACAGTAAGCACGCATTCCTCATAATTGAACCCCACACCCAGTATCCTGCCATAAGAAGTGTTGAACTTGACGGTTTCGCCCTTGTCACCGGAAACCTCCAGGATATCCTTTTTCACACAGGAATTGATAAAGCCTGCCACTTTATCAGCCGGTTCACCGGCTCTCTTACTGATCTCGCTAATGGAAGGTTTCTTCTCTGTCTTCAGGATGCCTAGAATATCAAGCCTGAATTGGTCCTTCTCGTTCTCCGGGCATACCCTGAAAGCTCTAACGGTCTTTTTCGTCCTGGCCATCATATCCTCCTCAAAATAAAAAAACAAAACCTAGTTTTGATGAATATTTTTATTATCTAACTTTTGAATTGCTAGTTATATTAATATACATAACTATAGATTAAAAGTCAATTTTTACACACATAATTTATAAGCTGAGTTAAAATAATTCAATCTGTATAGAACAGATTCAGCCTTGTGTCTCTTCGTAAGATGTCAGGATGATTATCACCAGGGAATGATATAATATCGAGATCCCGTCTTTGATATGCACCGGCAAGATCGTAAAAATGGACCCGGAAAATGTCAATAGACCTGAATATATGAGCAGTTTAGTCAAAATAATATACCCGCTGAAGAAAATAAGCAACCGTATAGCCCATCTTCTCCTGTTTAGAACCCCTATACCTAATATGAATGCTGTTATTGCCGTAAGTGTAACAAATATATATACATTTAGTGGTTTTGGGGGAAATCCGGGAATCCCACCGAATCTTATATAACTCGAACCGATCAAAGTGCAGACACCTATCAGGATCTCCAGCCATGCAATCATATTTACCGGGATAAGCTTCTTCATTGATTTTGAGCACATTTTTGGGTTTATTTCTTAAAATATGTGCTATTTATGCCCTCTTTATGGGATAAAGATTAAGAAACAAGGCTTATTTTTGTCTGCTCGCTCCACTTAGATGTAGTTTTTTGAGCACTCTTTCTATTGAAGGCTGTTTGGGCATTATCGCCAGAGACCTCTGAAAAGCGTCTATGGCCCCCTCTTTATTCCCCATTCGTATGTACACCCGACCTATCATGTTCCATGCCTGGTAAAGCTGGGGGAGTTGTTCGGTTGCGACCTTAAGCTCTTTAAGCGCTTCGCCGTATTTTCTGCGCTGGAAGTACACTATCCCCAGATTATAGTGTGCTATAGGATAATTATATTTAAGACCTATGGCTTTTTCCAGGTATTCTTCCGCCTTATCGGGCTGTTTTTTATGCAGGTACGCGCTTCCTATATTGCCAAAGGCCACCGCATAGTTCTTGTTTATGTCTATCGCCTTTCTGTACTGCTCGATGGCATTCTCTATCTGGCCCTTTTCATAATAGGTATTGCCGAGGTTAAGATACAGTCTGGCGTTCTTGGGATGATATTTAAGGGTGCTGTTAAAGAAGGATATCTCATCCTTCCAGTCCCTGTTCCTCAGGACCGTAGCTCTTGCGTAGAGTAAAAGAACAAGCGCAAGAGCCAGCAATAATCCTATCCTCAGGGGCCGCTTTCCGGCCAGTTTCCCGGCATACAACCTGTAGACCCCGACACCAACGAGCATGAACGGCCCTATGGAAGCTATGTATATCCAGTGTTCCGCGAGAAAACTGTTTATGGGGACTATGTTCGAGACCGGCAGCAGGTTGGCAAAGAACCATACTATCGCGAAAGACACCAGCCTGTTATGTTTATAGGTTTTTATCGCCGTCCATATCACCGCCGCGATGAAGATAAGCGCGATCAGAGCCGAGGGATGAAAAACGCTTTTTGTGATCGCGATAGACCTTTCCATGTGCAGGCCCACCGGGAATATTAATAGCTTCACGTATATGATAATAGTCCTGAAGAACGTCATGAGCCTGAGTGCAAGCGGTATCTTGTTGAAAGCTGAAGGCGGCGCTATATCGGCAAAGCTCAGCACCGTCGATCGCAACCATGCATAAATGACCACTATCGCCGCGTAAGGGACCCAGCTCCATTTAAGCCTGCGGAAGATATTATCCTTCTCCGTCCTTCTCAGAAAATAAAAAAGATACAAAAATATCAGAAGAGGCATGGAGATTATGACCTCCTTGGAAAGCAGCGACAGCACGAAGAAGGCGATAGAAAGAACGTAAGAGACCCTGGCTCCCCTGCCAGCACCGCCCCTCCGGGCGAAGGATATGAAACTTACGACCGAAAGCAGCATGAAAAGCCCGTAAAGGGGATCCGCCCTGCCGGCTATATATGCCACCGCCTCGGTATGCACCGGATGTACCGCCCAGAAAAGAGCCCCGACGCCGGCTATCATCAGGTTCTCCGAAAGCTTCAGGATAAAAATGAACACCATCACCGAAACCAAAGCCTGCAGCAGGACATTGGTCAGGTGGTACCCGAAAGGATATTCGCCCCACAGGAAATAATCTATCATGTTCGATATCTCCTGGATGGGTCTGTAAAAATTGTTTATGTTCTCGCTTCCGTAGCCCACATAGGTCTTGAAGACGTTCTTTAAGTGTACGAAGCTCTTTATCTGGGAGTTGTTGAGGATAAGATATTCATCGTCCCATATAAAATCCCCCTTGAGCGTGTTCGCGTAGACCATAAAAGCCACGCAGAAAACGACCACGCACATTACAATAACGTGCCATGTTTTATATGGTCTTGCGTATTTTTTTGATCCGGCTGCTTCGGCCTTCTTCTCTTGCCGGGGACTCTCCACAGGTGCCTGCTCGACTTTTTTTCTTCTTTTTCTCTTCAAAACTTCCTCCAGCTTTTATTTATATTTGATCGGTGATGCCCATTTTTTTTATAAGTATCCCTACTCTGCCCGGGTCCAGCTCTCTGGCCCTGTCCAAATACTGGCGGGCCTTCGCGCGATCGCCCCTGCGCATATACACCCTGTACAGGTTGAAATAAGCCATCCCTGTGTCGGGCTTTATCTCAAGGCATTTCCAGAAATATTCCTCCGCCTTGTCCAGGTCCCCGCGGGATAGGTATGCCACGCCAACATTATTGTATATCTTGAACTCCCTGGGGCTGAACCTGATAGTATTTAATCCCAGGGTTATTTCGTTCTTCCAGACCCTGTTGTGCGATACTGTTACGGCTGCCATTGTGGCAACGTACATGCCGACCAGAACTGTTACGGCCCAGCGCGTGACTTTAACAGAAGAAGAGGCCAGTTTCGCGTAAATGCTCGATGCGACAGCAGCTATCGCAAGGAAAAGCCCGATCGAGGGCACATACAGCCAGTTCTCCGCTATCGTATAAAAAAGCGGCGCTATAATGTTCAGTGTGGGGAATATCATGACCGCGAACCACAAGAGCCCGAACCAGACGGCTTTTTCTTTTTTCCTCATGCGGTAAGCGTAGAAATATATCAAGCCGACCGCGACCAGGGACAGCAGAACTTTGCCTTCGAACAGGGTGCTGGCCAGCCAGGGCTGCCTGCCCATGTGAAGGTCAACGGGCAGGAACAAAAGCCGGAAATACTGGCCGGCGACATAAGGGGCCGTCATCAGCCTGTTCGCCAGCGGAAAAGGCGCCATGGCACCCTCGACGAAAAAGCTCATCTTTGTTGCACGGAACAAAACATATAAGAGTAAAACCGCCCAGAAAGCTGCTTGCCAGGGCCCTTTTCTTTGGGGTGCCTGAACTTTTGTGTACCTGCGCCCGTAAAGTTCGAAAAGCGCGATAGCGAACGGTATGATCATGGCCGTCTCTTTTGCCATAAGCGACAGCCCGAAGAAAAACACCGAAAGCGCATATACGGCGAGGCTTTTGCCCCCGTAGCGGAATTTTATGTAAGAGACGAAGCACCCCAGCATGAACACACAAAGCATGGAATCGGCCCTGCCCGCTATATACGATACGACCGTAGTGTGGACTGGGTGGACGCAGAACATTACTGCCGCCATAAAAGCGACCGGCCTGCTTTTAAAGAGCAGCAGGATAAGGGTATAGACCATGATGACCACGGCAATATGCAGCAGGATGTTGGTCAGATGGAATCCCGCGGGATATTCACCCCAAAGGAAATAATCTATCATGTAGGAGGCCGTCTGCAGCGGCCTGTAATAGTTGACATTGCCGTAAATCGTTGTCGGGGACGTGAACGCCCTGGGGAGATTGTTTATCTGGTGAATGAGATCGTACTGCACGATCATGGGCTTGTCATCATAGACAAAATCCCCGCCCAGGGAATTGGCATAAACAAAAACCGCCGCCAGGACCAGCAGGATGATATGTAAGGTTCTTGATCTAAGCATATTGCACCGGATAACTGATCGACCACTAAAGTATAACACACAAGGGGCGTTTTCTCCAACAGGCTGTTCTATTGCGGTATGCCGTTTTTCGTGATATCATACCATTTGTGAAAAAGATCCTTTGGTTCATATCTATCATGTTTTTGCTCTGCGGGGCGCTTACCGCCCGAGCGGAAGAGGAGTTCTACATAGTTACCAACGGCCCGGTGGCCGTGGGCGGCGGGATGATCCGCCATTACATGGTCAAAAACGGCAATCGCCGTGCGGTACGGTACAGTTACGGCGGAGTTGACGAGGATGGCATCCTCGTCAAGAAAAAGACGCGCTGCCCCCGCACCGGTCTTTCCCGGAAGGAACTGCTGCGCATACCTTTCGTGCGCCCTTTCCACAGAAAAAGGGCCTGGCTGGAAGTGGGCACCCATACGGTGCTTCTGACCGTGAATGGTTACGGCAGGGTCCTCGTAAAAGAGGTCCGGGACAAAAAGATCATCAAGGGAGGGCCCAATGCCAATGTGCGCTGAACAGACAGAGGTGCAGCAATGAAACTCGGGATCATCGGACTGGAGAGCTCCGGTAAAACCACCGTTTTCAACGCGCTCACGGGCGCCGAAAAAGAGGTGGGTTCTTTCGGTAAGATCGAGGCTCATCTGGCAGTGGTGAAAGTGCCCGACGAACGGCTGGACTGGCTTTCGAATCTCTACAAACCCAAGAAGACCGTGCATGCCACGATTGAGTTCGTCGATATCCCCGGCAGCATAAATGACTCGTCCGACCCAAAGGTCATCGCATCGGCCCGCGAAGTAGAAGCCTTCGTTTTCGTGCTCAGGGCTTTTGAGAACCCCAACGTGCCCCACCCCATGGAAACGATAGACCCGCAGCGGGATTTCGAGCAGATAAAAACGGGGCTTATCGTCGCCGATATGTCCATAGCCGAAAAGCGCATCGAACGGCTTGACAAATCCGTATCCAAGGGGGCGGGGACCGAAGAGGAAAAGACGGAACTGGCAGCGCTCAGAAAAGTGATGGAAAAACTCCTGGAGGAGCTTCCCGCATCCGAAGCGGAACTGACCGAAGCCGAAGAAAAAACCGTAAGGTCTTTCCAGTTCCTCACACTGAAGCCCTATCTTACCCTTCTTAATGTTTCCGATAACGCGCTGAAGTCAACCGAAACGACCGATAACGTCAAGGATCTGCCCAGCTGCATGGCCATGTCCGCGAACATCGAGATGGAAATACGCAAGCTAGATGAAGAGGACCGCGAGGACTTTCTCGAGGATCTGGGCATTGAAGAATTGTCGCTGAACTCGTTCATACGCAAAGCCTATGAGACCCTGGGGCTTATCTGTTTTTTTACGGTCGGAGAGGACGAAGTGAGGGCCTGGACCATTCCTCGCGGACTTACCGCGGTCAAGGCCGCGGGGAAGATCCATTCGGATCTGGAGCGAGGCTTCATCCGCGCCGAGGTCTTCTCCTTCGAGGACCTTAAGGACGCCGGTTCGGAACGCGAGGTCAAGAATGCGGGCAAATTCCGCCTGGAAGGCAAAGATTACGTGGTCAAGGATGGCGATATTCTTTCGATAAAATTCAACGTGTAACCGGGGATGAAGATGGATAAACCTGATCTGGCAGTAGTCGTAATTACCAAGAACGAGGAGAAAAAGATACGCAGATGCCTCTCCTCCGTTTCCAGTCTGGCCTCGCAGATAATCGTCGTGGACGATGTCTCCACGGACGATACGGCTGGCATAGCCCGGAGCGAATTCGCGGCCAAAGTGATAGTCAACCCCGCCTCGGGGAACTTCGATAACCAGCGCAATCTGGGCATTGAAGCGGCTGAACGTGAATGGATCCTTCAGATGGACGCCGATGAAGAGGTCCCCGAAGAAACCGCCAGGGCCATAAAAAACGCTATTGCCGGTGGAACTGATGCGGCGGCCTTCTCCCTGGTGCGCCGCGACTGTGTCTTCGGTGTTCCCCTCAAGCACGCCGGTCAGGAGAAGGCGGTCAAGCTCTTCAGAAAAGGAAGGGCCCGTTACACGGGAAGCAAGATACATGAAACCCTCCGGGTCGACGGTAGAACGGGTGAAATTGATTCTTTTGTCCTTCACTATAACTTCGACTCGATCCGCCAGGTTATCGCCCGATGGAACTATTATACGGATATCGAATCGGCCTCTTACATCAGGGAGAACGGATACCCGCCGCTTGGGCCCATAAAAAAACGTCTTCTTTACAAATCCGTGAAACTTTTCTACAAGCATTACATCAAAAGGGGTGCTTCCAGGGACGGAGTACATGGGCTGATCTGGGCGGTGCTGCACGTGATAAGCCCGCTATTGTTCTGGCTAAAGGTCTATGAAAAAAGCGTGAAAGAGAACTTCGGAGGATAGAACGGCCCTTACAGGAAAAAACCCGCTGTATGCAGCGGGTTTTTTTGTTAGATGGTGCGCGAGGCGAGATTTGAACTCGCACAGGGTCTCCCCCGCCAGCCCCTCAAGCTGGTGCGTCTGCCGTTCCGCCACTCGCGCAAAACCGGTCTCAGATATATCAATGGCAGCCCCAAGGGGATTCGAACCCCTGTCGCCAGAATGAGAATCTGGTGTCCTAGACCGGGCTAGACGATGGGGCCACCGATTAAATCCTGCTTCTGTAGGTAAAAATGTTAACATAGGGGGGCTGATTTGTCAACTTGAACGAACTCTTCCGGAAGCTGTATTTTGCGTCATCTTCTTTTTTCACAATTGTTACTTTGATATCGTCAGAATTATGATATAACTTTATATAAGGCAATAAGTTGCCCTGTTGTTAAAAATAAAAACCTCGGGAGAGATATCTATGAAAATAAAAACGATATGTTCTTTGGTCATCGCAGGCATGCTTTTATGCGGTCTTGCAGGATCTGCGCCTGTAGCGGAGAGAACCTATTACGGGGACTTGCCGGTTGAGGGTAACTGGCAGATCGACGAGACCAGCCCCCTTTCAATGGAGCTTCCCGGAAAGAAGATCCTGCCTGCTGATATAAAGATCGCCCCCTCCCGGACATATTTCGTCCACTCCGGGGCCCTGGATAAGGACCAGAAAGGACGCATCAGTTACGGAGGGGCCCTGAACCTTAAATATTATTCGGGAATATCCTACGACTACATACAAAAGAACATTCCCGGGAAAACGGTTTCGATCGATATTCATATCCCCGAAGAAGCGATCATCCCGGATAATCCCATCCCGAACAGGCTGCGGGTGGTCATGAAATCCGAGACCGACGGCGAATGGGCCGACTTCTACGATAAAAGCGAATTTATAAATACCCGTAAAGCCGGCACATATCACGTCGAAATGGAGATACCAGAAGAGGTTGTGAGCCGTTACGAAGATCAGGTCTTCAATCCGGAAAACTCCATACTCTTTTTGATAGAATATTACTTCATGGAAGGGGCAAAGCATTTTCCTTTCCTTTCCTTTTCGTTCAATAATTTCGATATAGAAGGCATCGATCTTGATCCGGCCAGCCTGAAATGGCAGATGACAAAGAACGGTTATGCCATCGAGAACGTGTACCTTCCCTCTTTCGTCAAGGGAAGCACGATAATATCGCATATGGGCGGGGGACTGGACCTTGATTTTACCCCGAAAATATCCCCGGCTGCGGGTGCGGACGATCCGTTAACCGGCAACCTTGAAAATTTTTTCTTAAGCTTTTCAGCGTTCGTTCCCAAAGAGCTCCGTCAGCAAAAAGGGACTTTCGCCCTCACCATAAGGGATAACAAGGGCAACGTCCGTTCATCGGTCAAGAACTTCGACTCATGCAATCTCGAGGGCCGCGTCTACCTTACTCTTCCCCTTGACATATTCAGCGGATACGAGAGTCTCCAGGACCTGATCGATAGCTCGCAGTTCACTCTGAGGATAAAAACCCTCGATCCCCATACAGCGAACATGCTGCCGATAGTACTTGAGCCGATGAAAATACGCCAGGGACGGCTTATCCCCTTTGATGATGAATGGCGCCTGCGCGACGTGCAGGGACTCGGGGGCTACCGGGAGATAGACGTCCGTCCCGACGGGAAGATCTCAGAGGGCGGATTAACCGTGCAAAAGATGCGGGAAGACCTTTACCAGCTTGACGCCACCATACGCATGAAGGGGGGCATCGACTGGGAAAACCCGTATTACAAAGTTGAGCTGGTCCGCGAGCTGGGGGATGAACCTGTCGATCTTGATAATATGCACCTGGAAGTGCTGATGAGCCCCCTGACCGACACCACCGACGTGTGGCAGAGACCCTTCAGGGCCAGAATAGGCATTATGGACAATAAGGGTAATATCATGTTCGGACCCAATATATCACTTTCGGAAGGACTGCCCAGCCTTGCGCAACTGGACGTCTCACTGACCAATCCCATGCCAAAGGGGCTTGTAATGCCGGGGTTCGATCCAAAGAGCGTCACCTCAGTAGTACTTAACTTCGAGGCCTCGCACGGGCCCACGGAGATACGAGACATAAAAGTATCCCTGGTGAATCTCGCGATAAGCCCGCGCGAATACACCCGGCCTGCGGGTGTGAAAAACATAGACTTCGGTCGCTTCAAAAGGGACCCAGCATCCTGGCAGATAACCCGCATAGTCCGTGAAGCCGGGGGTTATTTCGTGGGGCTGAACTATCCCTTTACGGTGCTTGATATATCCGAGGCCGTACTAAAGGTTCCCCAGGTCTACCCCGCGGTCGGGATGAAACCCACAGATCCCAGGCATCTGGGACTCTCCAGCGACATGACCAAAAAGACCACTCTTGAGGATTTCACTCTTTTTTCAAACCACAGGATCGATATGGTGCGCCTGTTCATGCTGGGCCACCTTGAAGGGGTCTTCACCTGGGACGAGAAAGGCAGGGACATACTGGGTTTCGGCGAAGGTATGGAGAAGACCCTCCAGGAAATGGCCGGGATGAGCGTGGAGAGGCTCGCCGAATACCTCAACGCCAACGAACAGGCGCTTTTCAGCGCCAACGGCTCTGGAGAACTTCCCGGGGTTGAAAAACACGTTCTCAGGGATTTCCGGGCACTTTTTGACATCCTTGAACAGGTGGAGAAAGATACCGGAAGGCGCCTTTACGTTATCCTCTCGCTTTTCGATTTTCTTCTGGGGGATAATGTCAAGAACGAGGGACCGCTGCGGATGTACACCGTGGGCGAGCATTCCGAAGCAGTGACCGACCCGATCATCAAAACAAAGGTTCTCGCCCTTACCTGGAAGATCATGAAGATAATGAGCCAGGATGAGCGGTTCTCCAGGTATGTCGCTGTGGCGGAAATAATGAACGAACCTGCCAACGCCACCGGACTTGCGACAAGAAAGAACTTCCCTGATCTGGTCAACTTCGTGGGAGAAGGGCTTTACCTTCTGAAAGATGCCATCGGCCCCTCCATACCGGTTTCGGTGGGATTCAGGAGCTGGCCGGAAGACCTCAGGTACTGGGCCCCCATAGCCGGCGGGGTCGATGTTCTGATGATACATTACTGGGAAAGCCTGGAATCTTACAATATCGATGTAGAGGGCCTCTGGCCCATAGACATGTCCACCAGGAAGCTGTGGAAATACCTCGGGCAGAAACCCGAAGGCCGGCCTGTCGGTATGGGAGAAATAGGCCCCAAGGACCTTGAGAAGAACCTGTTCAGGCTCGAGAAGGCCGGATATGACTTCACTCTGCTCTGGTCGTATTCGGGCCATGACAGCTATAACGTCAAGCCTTTCATGGAAAACGTGAAACGTTACCAGAAAGCCAATTATGAGTTCGGCAGGCTCATGGAACTGCCTCTTGAGGACCTTAAAAAGACCTTCCTTTACTTTTTGACGGCAAGGCAGCTCTTTGACGCCCAGTGGGAAAAGATCACACAGACCACGACGACCAACATCGACGACTCTTTCAGGTTATACATGGAAAACCGTGCCAAGAACATTACCTCACCCGTCCTGAGCAGATCCGTCGAAGGCCTGCTGGAAGTCTCGCGTCTTAAGAACATTCCGCTGAACTCGGCGAACATCCGTTATCTGATGCTCAAGACCATCAGGGAAAAGACGATCGAGAATAAATAGGTTCTTGATGCGTTAGACATCAAAAAACCCGCTGAAAAGCGGGTTTTTTTGTATATTTATGGCTGGGATGCCTGGACTCGAACCAGGAACAAATGATCCAGAGTCATTCGTGTTACCAATTACACCACATCCCAGCGCCTATATTGTTCCAGAGGGAATTATTATACTACAAGGCGCTTATTTTTAAAGTATTTTTTACTTCGCCTTCTGCCTTTTGGCTATCTTCGCCCAGGTGTCCCGCAGGGTCACAGTACGGTTGAAAACAGGCCTGGCCGCGGATGTATCCACAGGGTCCGTATAGAAATATCCCTTTCTCTCAAACTGGTACATCCGACCCGGCTCGGGCTCCTTAAGAGAAGGTTCCACCCGGCAGGAGGAAAGTATTTTCACCGAATCAGGGTTTAGGTTCGAGAGGTAATCCTTCCCTTCTTCTGTCTGGTCAGGGTCCCTTTCGGTAAAAAGGTAATCATAAAGCCTCACTTCTGCCTCGGCCGCGTGAAGCGCGGATACCCAGTGAAGCGTGCCCTTGACCTTCCGTCCGTCGGGCGCGTCCCCTCCCTTCGTCGCGGGATCGTAGGTGCATCTGAGTTCGGTAATATTCCCCCGGCTGTCCTTAACGACCTCCTTGCATGTGATGAAATACGCATACCTGAGGCGGACTTCCCGCCCGGGAGCAAGGCGGAAGAACTTTTTCGGAGGGTTCTCCATAAAATCAGCTTTTTCAATATATATCTCCCGCGAGAAGGGCACTGTTCGCGTGCCGGCTTTGGGGTCCTCCGGATTATTAATGGCCTCCAGCTTTTCTTCTTTTCCCTCTGGGTAATTCGTTATAACGACCTTTAGCGGGTCAAGGACCGCCATTACGCGAGGCGCTGTCATGTTCAGCTCTTCCCGAAGGCAGTTCTCCAGCACGTTTATGTCCACGATGCTGTTCACCTTTGACACGCCTATTACATCACAAAACCTTTTTATTGAATCCGGGGTATATCCCCTCCTTCTCAGTCCAGAGATGGTGGGCATTCTGGGATCATCCCATCCGCTTACATGTCCTTCTTCTACAAGATTCAGCAGTTTGCGCTTGCTCAGGACGGTATTGCTCAGGTTGAGCCTGGCGAATTCTATCTGCTGAGAATGGTATGCCCCGAGCTCTTCCAGGAACCAGTCGTAAAGCTGCCGGTGGGTCTCGAACTCGAGAGTGCACAATGAATGTGTAATGCGCTCGATCGAATCCTCAAGCCCGTGGGCCCAGTCGTACATCGGGTATATGCACCACTCCTTGCCCGTGCGGTGGTGCGCGGCGTGAAGTATCCTGTACATTACCGGGTCCCTCATAAGGAGGTTCGGATGCGACATATCTATCTTCGCCCGAAGCGTCCTGGAGCCGTCGGGAAACTCGCCCCCGCGCATAGCCTCGAAAAGTTCAAGGTTCTCCTCGACGGTCCTGTCACGGTAGGGGCTGTCCTTTCCCGGTTCAGTTATCGTACCCCTGTACTGCCTGACCTGGTCGAGGCTGAGATCACACACGTAGGCCCTGCCCTTTTTGATGAGCTCAAGGGCATACTCGTACATTTTAGCGAAGTAATCGGAAGCGAAAAAGAGCCTTCCCTCCCAGTCGGCGCCCAGCCATTTGACGTCCTCTATGATGGAGTTAACGTATTCCTGTTCTTCCTTGCAGGGATTGGTATCATCGAACCTGAGGTTGAACTTTCCGTTATAGTCCCTTGCGATGCCATGGTTCAGGCCTATCGATTTGGCGTGCCCTATATGCAGGTAGCCGTTCGGTTCCGGCGGAAATCGCGTGTGGACCCTGCCCTGGTTCTTTCCCTGCTTCAGGTCCTCTTCTATGATCTGCCTGATGAAATTCGTTCTTGCCTTCTCCATGGTGCTTATCCCGCAGCCCTTCTCATTCTTTCTATGACCTTTGACTTGCCCAAAAGCTCCATCATCTCGAATAGCCCCGCGCCTCTGGTCTTGCCGCTTATCGCCATGCGGGTGGGATGTATTATCTGTGCCGCCTTGAGGTCCCTTTCCTCGGCGATATCCCGGCAAATGGACTCTATCCGCTCGTGGGAGAACTCTTCCAGCCCTTCGAGGGCATCGGCGAAGACCTTGAGGTTCTCCCTGTTCCCCGCGGGCTCGAGGTATTTACGGCGGCCCTTCTCCTCCACCGCATAATCATCCGTGAAAAAGCAGTCGGTCAGTTCGTAAAATTCACCCAGCGTCTTTATCCTGACCTTGTAGAGCCCGACAAGCTCGCGGAAATTCTCATCTGGCATCCCCGAGATGTCTATCCCGCTTTCGGCGAGATGCCTGCTGAGCAGATCGGCCAGTTCTTTTGTGCCGGTGGACTTTATGTATTCGGCGTTGATCCATTTGAATTTCTGTATGTCGAATTTGGACTGCACGTCGGTCAGGTGTCCTATATCGAATATCTCGACGGCCTCATCGAGCGTGATTATCTCCCTGTCGTCCCCCGGGGACCATCCCAGGAGCATGAGGTAGTTTACCACCGCCTGCGGCAGGAAACCCTCCTTTTTGTATTCTTCAACGGACACACCTCCGTGCCTCTTTGAAAGCTTGGCTCCGTCGGCACCCATCATAAGAGGCATGTGACCGAACCTGGGAGGCTCGGCCCCGAAAGCGCGGTAAAAAAGCATCTGCTTGGGCGTATTGGATATGTGGTCATCCCCCCTTATGATATGAGTTATCTCAAGATCCATGTCATCGACCACGCAGCAGAAGTTATACGCGGGCGAACCGTCGGACTTGATCATCACCTGGTCCTTTATCTGGTCGGTGTTGAAGACTATCCGTCCGTGTACCATGTCGTTAAGTTCTAGCGGAACGCCCTTCTCGACACCGAATATTATGGCTTCGCCTTCCCTGTAGGCCTTGCCCTCCTTGAGAAGCTCTTCGGCCCTGCTCCTGTAGCGGTCGAAGCGGTCGCTCTGGTAGACGATATCACCGTCCCAGTCAAGACCCAGCCACTTGAGATCCTCGAGTATCTCCTCAAGGAATTCCTTTCTGGATCTGGTCCTGTCGGTATCCTCGACCCGGAGCAGCATCCTTCCGCCGTTCTTGCGGGCGAACAGCCAGTTGAAAAGTGCCGTTCTGGCGCTTCCCAGATGCAGGTAGCCTGTAGGGCTAGGCGCGAATCTGACGGTCATCATGTTTTATCCTTTCACGCTCCCGGCGAGGGAAGAATCGATCTGGAAACCTTTTTCCACGGCCTTTATGTTCACCGGTATTATCTGTTTTCTTCCCGCCCCCAGGATCTTTACGACTTCTATTAGCACTTCCTTCCCGAAAAGGCCCTTTCTGGAGGCGAATATCCCCGCGGCTATCATGTTCGCCACCCGCACGTTGCCCAGCGCTATGGCCTCGTCGGTAAGGGGAGCTTTGACCGCATCTATTCCCGGCGCCTTCACATCCCCCGAGCACATGGACTCATTGAGTATCACGAGTCCTCCCTTTCTGACTCTGGCCTCGAATTTCTCCAAAGACGGCGCGTTCATGATAACGGCGGTATCAGCTTCGGTCACCAAGGGGCTTCCTATCGGATCAGAACTGATCTTGACCATCGAGTGTGCCGTGCCCCCCCGCACTTCCGCCCCGTAGGACGGCATCCAGGTCACGTTAAGACCGATCATCATGCCAGCCTGCGCCAGGACCTTGCCGAGGGTCATTATCCCCTGGCCCCCGAAACCGGCGCATATTATGGATTCTTTTACTTTGCTTTTCATGTTTCGTCCTTGATCACTCCGAGCGGATATTCCTTCACGACCTCGTCTTTTATCCGGTCCATCGCTTCCTGCGGCGACATGCCCCAGTAGGTCGGGCATGGCGAGATTATCTCCACCATGGAGAAACCCTTGCCCTGCAACTGGCATTCAAAGGATCTCTGTATGGCTTTTTTGGCGGCAAATATCTCTTTCGGCGAATATACCGCCGTTCTCTCCAGGTAAACCACTCCCTGCAGGACCTTCATCATTTCCATCACGTTAAGCGGATAGCCTTCTTTCTGGGCCCTTCGTGTATACTGCGAAGTAGCCGTGGTCTGCCCGAGAAGCGTGGTAGGCGCCATCTGCCCGCCGGTCATGCCGTAAACGCCGTTATTGACGAATATAACCGATATTTTCTCTCCGCGGTTTGCCGCGTGTATTATCTCGGCCGTGCCTATGGCTGCCAGGTCCCCGTCTCCCTGATAGGTAAAGACCAGCTTATCGGGAAGGACCCTTTTCACCCCGGTAGCTACTGCGGGCGTCCTCCCGTGGGCCGCTTCCATCGTATCAAAATCCCAATAGTCATATGCCAGCACCGCGCAGCCTACCGGAGCAATAGCGATCGTCTTCTCACGCAACCCCAGCTGGTCCACTACTTCACATACGAGCCTGTGTATCAGCCCGTGCCCGCAGCCGGGACAATAATGCGTGGCCGCATCTTTCATCGATCCTGGTACCAAGTGTTCTTTTGTCATTTCAGTTCTTCCCGGACCTTTTGTGCGATCTCCTCTTCCGTTGGCACGCCCCCGCCCATTCTTCCGTAGAAAGAGACCTGATCCTTTTTACAGGCGGCCAGTCTGACATCCTCGAGCATCTGTCCGGAGCTCATCTCGACGACGAGGATCTTTTTTCCTTCTTCGGTAAGCCGCTCGATTTCCTGCCGGGGAAAAGGCCATAACGTGACAGGCCTCAGCAGCCCTGCCTTTACGCTGTTATTCCTGAGAGAGTCCACGCAGCTTCTGGCTATCCGGCTGACGGATCCGTAGGCCACTATGACTATATCCGCCTCATCCGTTCTGTAAGCTTCCGCGGTGGTCTCGTTTTCCCGCATGGATTCGTATTTGTTCTGGAGCTTCTTGTTGTGCCGTTCAAGCCCGCCTTCAGTCAGTATAAGGCTTTTTATGCTCTGCGCTTCACGCCCTGCCGCGCCCGTCATAGCCCACGGTTTATCCACTATCCCCGATGGCTTCAGGCCTTCATCGAACTCGATCGGCTCCATCATCTGCCCGAGAAGCCCGTCAGCTAGTATCATCACAGGATTCCTGTATGTATCGGCGAGCGCGAAAGCCCTGTAGGTGTAATCGAACATCTCCTGCACGCTTGAAGGAGCCAGGACTAGTAATCTGTAATCACCGTGCCCTCCGCCTTTGGTGGCCTGGAAATAATCTCCCTGCGCGGGGGCGATATTGCCCAGTCCCGGCCCGCCCCTCATTACATTGATGATGACCCCGGGCAGTTCCGCTCCCGCCATGTAGGAAATGCCTTCCTGCTTGAGACTTATCCCCGGGCTGGAAGAACTGGTCATGGCCCTGGCACCCGCGGAAGAAGCCCCGTAGACCATGTTGATGGCGGCCAGTTCGCTCTCAGCCTGTATGAAAACGCCGTTCTCTTCCTCCATGCGTTTGGACATATAAGCGGTAAGCTCGTTCTGGGGGGTTATGGGATATCCCGCATAGAACCGGCACCCCGCTCTTATGGCGCCTTCGCCGCATGCTTCATTCCCTGTTGAGAGATATTTCTTCTTCATCGGACTATTCTTTCTCCCGTATCGTGATCGCGCAGTCTGGGCAGACCAGAGCGCAGAAACCGCATCCCGTGCATTTCTCCGCCTGGTCAAGCACTACGTAGCGTATCCCGCGCTTATTGAGGTTCTCGGACATCTTTAGCGCGCCCGACGGGCATATGTTCACACAGAGCTCGCATCCCTTGCATCTTTCAATGTCTATTTCCAGGGTGATCTTCTTTGCCTCCATCATACCTGCCTTAATTCGCTCTCTATTATACCTGCTATCTCGTCCGGGGTAAGGTGATATTTCCTCAACAGCTCGTCCCTTTCACCGTGTTCTATGAATTCGTCCGGCAGCCCCAGGCACCTTACCCGGATATTCTTTATGTTCTCCCTTTCGGCAAATTCCAGGACGGCACTGCCGAAACCACCGTTAACCACGCCTTCCTCAAGGGTTATTACCTTACGGGCATTGCTGAAAACATCTTCCAGCATCTCTTTGTCCAGGGGCTTGATGAACCTGGCATTGACGACAGATACCTCTATGCCTTTTTTTGAAAGCACTTCGCTCGCAGCAAGCGCGGTATTGACCATGCTGCCTATGGCCAGTATCGCCAGGTCCCCTCCCGAACGGAGCTTCTCGGCCTTTCCTGTCTCCAGGGCGCTGCAGCTGGAAGGGCTTACAAGCTGTCTTGTCCTGGAACGGGGATACCTTATCGCTACCGGCTTTCGCCATTCCAGCGCTTTTTCCAGCATCCTCCCGAGCTCTTCACCGTCCTTCGGGGCCATTACTGTGAAATTCGGCAGACTGCGCAGATATGCTATATCAAAAACCCCGTGATGTGTGGGGCCGTCCTTGCCCACCAGACCGGCCCGGTCAACGCACAGTACTACAGGCAGGTCCTGAAGCGCGATATCATGGATGAGCTGATCGTAAGAACGCTGCAGAAAGGTGGAATATATGGCCACTACCGGCATCATCCCGCCCCTGGAAAGACCCGCGGCGAAGGTCACAGCGTGCGGCTCGGTTATCCCCACGTCAAAGAACCTTTCCGGGTAAAGTTCGGCGAAGCGGCGCAGCCCCGTTCCGTCCGGCATGGCCGCCGTGATGGCAACGATATCCTTGTCCTTCCTGGCGCATTCTTCCATTTTGACCGCGAAATGCTCGGTGAAGGACTTCTCTCGGCTCCGGCTTACACCCGTCCTTCCGGTCTTGATGTCAAAACTGTCCACCCCGTGGAATTTCTCGGGGTCGGCCTCGGCGAACCAGTAACCCTTGCCTTTCTTGGTCACCGTGTGAATGAACACCGGTTCCCTGAGCGTGAATATCTTTTTGAAAATATCCACGAGTTGCTCGATATCATGCCCGTCCACGGGCCCGAAATACCTGAAGCCGAGCTCCTCGAAAAGTATCCCCGGCACCAGGAGGTTCTTAAGACCTTCCTGGAATTTCTTGACGGTCTTATACGCGGCGGGGCCCAGCTTGGGAATACCCTTGACCACCTTCTCGGCCTCCTCCCGCACCTTGTTATATAGCGGGTTCGTGATCACGGTGTTCAAATACCTGCTCATGGCACCGACCGGCTTTGAAATGGAATGCTCATTATCGTTAAGCACGACTATGAGGTTCGTCCTCATGTGCCCGGCGTTATTCATCCCCTCGAAAGCCAGGCCCGTGGAAAGGGAAGCGTCACCTATAACAGCCACCACCTTGTGATCTTCCCCTTTAAGGTCCCTCGCCTTGGCCAGCCCGAGAGCCGCCGAAATGGATGTCGCGCTGTGCCCGTTCGTGAAAGGGTCGTGTTCGCTTTCATCCGCACGGGGAAATCCGCTCAACCCTCCCATTTCCCTGAGCGTGTCAAATATCTTCTCCCTCCCGGTAAGAAGCTTGTGCGCGTAACTCTGATGGCCCACATCCCAGATAATCTTATCCCTGGGACTCTCCAGACAGAAATGCAGAGCAACGGCCAGTTCCACAGCCCCCAGGCTCGCGGCAAGATGCCCTCCTTTACTGGAGGTGACCTGCATGATCCTGTGCCGTATCTCTTCGGCAAGCGTTACCAGCTCAGCCCTATTAAGGCCCTTCAGGTCCTTGGGCGAGGTTATCTTGCCAAGGATGCCCGGGGAATGTTTATTCTTCATCTTCTTCATCGAATTCTTGGGTCTGGAACAGGTCCTCGTCCTTTTTGACAAGAACCTCTATTTTCTTTTTCGCTTTTTCCAGTTTCTTCTGGCAAGACCGTGCCAGCTTTATCCCTTCCTCGTATTTCTTGAGCGAAGCGTCCAGCGACAGGTCTCCCGTTTCCAGCTCTTCCACTATTTTTTCCAGTTTTTCAAGGGCTTTTTCAAAAGGAACTTCCTTCATCTATCTCTCCTTGGTCTGTTTTTCTATTTTCTCGACCCTGCTGGCGACCTTCCCGGAGGCGAAGACCGTCCTGATAAGATCCCCTTCGGCAAGGTCGGAAGCCTTTTTTATTACATCTTTTCCCTTAAAGGTTATGCTGTAGCCTCTTTCGAGGACAGCCAGCGGGCTTAATGCCTCGAGCTTGCCAGCTGCCGCACCCAGCCGGGCCCGGCGCATCTGGCAGAGGTGCTTTATAGAGGAGGCGGCAGACCTTGCCAATTCGTCCACTCTCTGCTCCATCTGGAGGAATACGTTCATGGGCGCTCGAAGCACGTAACTGCTCCTGAGTGAGAGCACCTCTCTCTGGAACCGGTCTATCATGCCGTTGACCGCCGAGTACAGTATCCCTCCCAGCTGCCTGATCCTCCCGCTAAGCTCTTCCTTGGTCGGTACCGCCAGCTCCGCGGCATGCGAGGGGGTAGCGGCCCGGCAGTCGGCCACAAAATCCGATATCGTAAAATCTATCTGATGCCCGACGGCGCTTATTACCGGTATATCCGAATCGTATATGGCCCTTGCCACTGGCTCTTCATTAAATGCCCAGAGGTCCTCCAGGCTGCCCCCGCCCCTTCCTACTATCATGACGTCGACCGGATGCTCTTTTGCCCCAGAGGATGCTATCCATTCGTTGAATTCGTTGAGCTCCCTTATAGCGCGCGCTATCTCGCCGGCGGCATCCTCGCCCTGCACTTTCACCGGGCGCAGTGTGATCTCGATGTTATTATAGCGCCTTTTTGACACCTTAAGGATGTCCCTTATAGCCGCCCCGGTCGGGGAGGTCACGACCCCCACGCGGGCGGGCAGAAAAGGTATGGGCCTCTTGTGCTCTTCGTTAAAAAGCCCCTCTTTCTGTAGCCTGGCCTTAAGCTGCTCGAAGGCGACCTGTAAAGCGCCCCTTCCGCGGGGTTCCATTCTGGTGACGTAGAGTTGGTACTGCCCTCTCTTATCGTAAACGCTTACGCGCCCCCTGGCCAGAACGCTCATCCCGTCCTCGGCCGAGAAACCCAGCCGAATACCGTTACTTTTAAAGAGCACGCAGTTAAGGAGGCTCGATTCGTCCTTCAGGCTGAAGTAGGCATGTCCCGCCGCCGACACCGTCAGGTTCGAAACCTCACCCTCGATCCATACTTCATGGAAAGTATCCTCCAGTACGAATCTGATATCCTTCGTCAATTCCGTTACTGTATAGATCCGGGGTTCTTCCATTATACTTTATACTGGACGCGTTCTATTTTACGGGCCTTGCCCGTGGAAGCGTCTATGTCCACGATAACGCCGTGGACCTCAATCCCCTCAGAAGCGAGTTCAAACCGCGTGGGAAGCTGGGTTATGAACCTGGTTATTATCTGCTCCTTCTTCCTGCCTATGACCGAATCAAAGGGTCCTGTCATCCCGCAATCAGTGATATAGGCCGTGCCGCCCGGCAGGATCTTCTCATCCGCGGTCTGCACGTGGGTATGCGTACCTATGACGGCGCTCACCGCCCCGGCAAGATACCATCCCATGGCAACCTTTTCGCTGGTCGCCTCGGCATGCATGTCCACTATTATGACAGGTGTCCTCTGGCGGAGCTTTTCGATCTCTTCGCGCACCCTGTCGAAAGGACAGTCCACCGCATCCATGAAAACCCTGCCTATTATATTTATCACTCCTATCGTCTGGCCATTACGGACTTCCACGGCTGTCGACCCTTTGCCGGGAACGTTCTTCGGATAATTGGCAGGCCTGACCAGCCGGTCGGTCCTCTCCAGATAATCGTAGATCTCCCTTTTCTTCCAGACGTGATCGCCGGAAGTAAGGACATCCACCCCCGAGGAAAATAGCTCCTCCGCTATCGCGGGAGTAAGGCCGCTGCCTCCGGCGGCGTTCTCGCCGTTGGCCACCACGGCATCTATCCCCTGCTCCTGACGGTAAGACTTGAGCATCTTCTCCAGGGCTTTTCTGCCGGGACTGCCCACTATGTCACCAATGAAAAAAACCTTCATCGCGCCCGCTTCTTTATTTCGCGTATTCTATGGACCTGGTCTCCCGTATAACCACGACCTTTATCTGGCCGGGATACTGCAGACCCGCTTCAATTTTCTTCTTCATCTCCTGCGCCATCACGGCGGTACTGGCGTCATCCACTTTCTCCGGCTGCACTATGACGCGTATTTCACGTCCCGCCTGTATGGCATAGGTCTTCTCCACCCCTTCGAACTCGTTGGCAATCGCCTCCAGGTTCTCCAGCCGTTTTATGTAGGACTCCAGGGTCTCTCTCCTGGCGCCCGGCCTGGCGGCGCTTATGGCATCCGCGGCCTGGGCGAGCACGGCAAGAAGCGTCTTGGGTTCCACGTCGCCGTGGTGCGCCTCTATGGCGTGGGCGACTATGTCCGGTTCCCCGTATTTTTTCGCCAGCTCCGCGCCCAGCTGCGCGTGCGTGCCCTCCATCTCGTGCGAAACAGCTTTGCCTATGTCATGAAGAGCCCCTATGCGTTTGGCCAGGTTCGCGTCAAGCCTCAGTTCGCTGGCCATGGCGGACATCAGGTACGCGGTCTCCTTGGAATGCTGCAAAACGTTCTGTCCGTAACTGGTGCGGAACTTGAGCCTGCCCAGGAGCTTGACCACTTCGGTATGTACCCCGTGTATCCCCAGGTCAAGAAGGGTGTTCTCGCCTTCTTCCTTGATCGTGGCTTCCATTTCCTTCTTCACTTTGGCTACCACTTCTTCTATCCGCCCTGGGTGGATCCGTCCGTCCTCTATCAGTCTCTCCAGGGATATCCTGGCTATCTCGCGACGCAGCCTGTCGAATCCCGATATTATCACCGCTTCCGGGGTATCGTCTATTATGACATCGACTCCGGTAGCCATCTCAAGAGCGCGGATATTCCTTCCTTCCCTTCCGATTATCCTTCCCTTCATGTCTTCCGAGGGAAGGTTAACTACGCTAACGGTGGTATCCACGGTATGGTCGACGGCGCACTTCTGTATAGCGAGCCCGATTATCTTTCTCGCTTCCTTATCGGCCTTGTCGCGCGATTCCTCCTGGACCCTCTTTATCTCGTAGGCCGCATCGGCCCTGGCCTCAGTGGTCATTTTGCTTATGAGCATGCTTTTGGCCTGGTCTTTGCTCATGCCGGATATCTTCTGAAGCCGCGTCTTCTCTTCCTGGACCAGCTGGTCCAGTTCGTTCTTCTTCTGGTCTATCTCCTCGTACTTGTTCCTCAGCTTCTCTTTTCTTTTCTCGAGCTCTTTTTCCTTCTGCTCGATGAGCTCGACCTTGCGGTCTATGTTCTCTTCCTTCTGAAGAAGCCTTTTCTCCAGCGCCAGTAGTTCTTTGCGCCTCTCTTTGGATTCCTCCTCGAACTCGGCCCTCATCTTGAGGGAAAGGTCTTTCGCCTCGAGGATGGATTCCCTTTTGCGCCTTTCCGCTTCCACCTTGGAATTGTTTATGATGGTCTTGGCTTTATCCTCGGCGCGTTTCACCTTCATTTTCGCGGTGTATTTCCTGAGAACATATCCAAGAAAAAAGAAAAATACGCCGCCAAGGATCGAAAAACCCAAGTACGTCCAAAAACTGCTATTGCCCATCTCTAACCTCCCTTTCTATTTGTAAGGGCGGTTGCGGCTCGGTCGACCGGAACAGGATTCTCCCCCTCCGGCGATATGTCAGCTAGACTGGTCGGTTATGACCCGGTCGATCGCCAGGTCGTGGTCATCTGAGGGCAGGGAATCAACTATCTGGAAACTGAAAGCCAGCCCGATCTTTTTCGCCGAACGCAGGTCCCCGCTGGAAAGGAAACGATCGTAAAAACCCTTTCCTCTTCCCAGCCTCATGTTCGTTCTGTCATAAGCTATTGCAGGTACCACGACGAGTTCTATCTCCTTTAAGGATATTTTCCTGGCCGGTCCGTCTTTCGGTTGTCGTATCCCGAAAGGTCCATCTTCCAGACTTTCTATTGCCACAAGCTGCGAAGCTATTAGTTTTTCCTTATTCGGTCCAATATAAGGGACCGCCACCCTCTTTCCGAGTTTCAATGCCTCCTCTATAAAGTAATCGGTGCTCACTTCAGAAGGCAGTGAAACATATGTCATGACCGTCTTGCTGAGCGCGAACTCTTCTGTGGTAAGAAGTTTCTGCTGGATTATCCTGCTTTTTTCTTCCCGCACCGAAGGGTCCTGATCTCGCAAACGCCCGGTTATCTGTTTTCTAACCTCCGCTTTCTGCTGTTTTATTTCGTTCTTCCCGTTATCTTTCATAATATTATACACTAATATATTAAATAAACCTAACTGCTTTTGTTTTTACTAACCCTTGGTTGCCCCGGAAGGATTTCGGGGCACTTTTGAGGACAGTTTTTCCGTCTTTTTCTCGGCAAGGTCCCTTAAGGAGAACTTCTCAAGAGCATTTTTCATGTATTTTTCCAGCTCCGCCCAGACCTCGGTTGATACGCAGCTGGCTGACATGGTGCAGCTGGAACAACCGTCCCTGCCCGTCAGACACCTGCTTGGGAAAGACCTCTTTTCAAGAGCCTTCACTATCTGGTAGACGTTCACCCTCTCGGGGTCCCGGGAAAGGCTGTATCCCCCCTTGGGACCCCGCACGCTCCTGAGAATACCGCTCTTCTTAAGGGTGCTGAAGATCTGTTCCAGATAAATATCCGATATTCCTTCAAGCTCGGCTATCTCCCTGATAGATACCGGGCACGCCGCCCCGTTCATGACTGTCAGGCTTACAAGCGCTCTCACGCCGTAAGAAGACCGCGTGGTCAGATTCATCAAGTCATCTCCCTGGAGGTTTTATTCGGTCACTACTTTTTCAACTCCCGGCACTTCTTTCTTAAGAGTCTGCTCCACCACAGCCTTGAGGGTGAACTGGCTCATCGGGCATCCTGCGCAGGCTCCGGTTAAACGAACCCTTACCGTGCCCCCATCCACCGCCAGAAGCTCGATGTCGCCCCCGTCCCTTTGCAATACCGGACGTATTTTATCGATGGCTTCTTTTACCTTATCTTCCATGTTCATCTCCCTTTTGTTCGGAAGTTTTGATGTTACTATACCCTAGCGTTAAAGTCAACATTCTTCACTTTTTGATCCGCTCCGGGGAAATTGGCAGATTTGGCTATTCCAGCGCGGTAACGGTAGGAGAAAACCCCTTTTCCCGTCTTATCAGCGCGCCAGCCAGCAAATACGCCAGGACCGTCGCTGCCAATGCCAGGGAAAAGCTTATCCCCGGTGAAGATGTCAGATAATGGATTATTATAACGGTTACCACAAAAACCGCCAGGGGCAGGCCGTAGACCATGGCGTAGATCTTCAGCATCATCGCTTCTTCCATTTCGACCATTACTTTTTGCCCGGTCGCGAGCTTTTCCGCCTCCTGCCCGGAAACCGTCAGGCGGCGGGGATGAGCGCCCCCGCAGGAGCAGCATTTGGAGCAGGCTTCATCGGACTGGATCTCGATAACGGCCTGGTCCTTCTCTTTTTTTATCACGGTCCCTTTTTCCTTCATGAGAGTGCTATATCCTTATTTTGTCGATCTTATCCCTGTTTATGGTCCTGGCCGGGATCGTTCTTATATCCACCCCGCCTGACCAGTATTCCACCTGCATGCCGCTCTTTTTCTTATATCTGGAATGCCCCAGAACAAGGGACGCCGCCTTTTCGATGTTGGCTCGCGAGGTTTCCCCCCGTAACAGCGCGTATGGCCCGGCCTTATCCTTAAGGCGGAACACCATATCGGAGCGTTTTTTCAGTTCCAGAAGCTTGTCGTTCTCTTTTTCGTTACGGCCCACTATCACCTTGGTCTGGCCGTCCAGACGGAAGTGTCTGCCGTATTTAAGCAGGGATATCTCATCCTTCCTGAAGGTGCCTGTTCTTACAAGGTCCTCTATCTTCCTGGAAAAGACCGGATCGGTCAACAGACACCCCCCGGAGGGGGAAAAGAACTTCGTTATCCGGTAGTCTCCGGCAAGGGCAAGCTGCGCTTCGCGGGAACGCCCCCTTATGTCCAGGAGTTTTTCTCTTTCAACTATGCCTTCCTTCTCGGGTTCGGTCTCTTTCATGAGCCTGGCCGAAAGCGGTCTCAGCAACCTGCCCTTAAGGCCGGACCTCTTTTCGATTATATCCAGCGCCGCTTTTCTCTGGGACATGGGTCTTTCGCCCAGAACCTCCCCCGTCAGGACGAAACGCGCGCCTTCTTCTTGCATTATCTTTTTGGCCTTGCGCAGCATAAGTATTTTACAGTCTATGCACGGGTTTATGTTAGCGCCGTATCCGTGTTCAGGCCTGCGGAGCACCTTGAGGAAATCCCCTGAAATATCCACGAACCTGACAGGTATCCCCGCCTCGCCAGCGGCCTCTTCAACGCGTGTTTTGAATCCCTCCAGGTCCCGTGAAGCGAACTGCATTATGAAAACGACCCCGAGGACCCCTATCCCCTGATCTTTCACGATCCGCGCTGCCAGCAGGCTGTCGAGCCCTCCCGATATCAAAGCTATGGCCTTATTCCGCACTTTTATTCTTCCCGCTCTTTTTGCTTTTTAAGGCGCCGAGCCACTCCTTCATCCTTTTTTCATATCCGATCTCGCCGGGGGAATAATACTTTCTGGACTTTCTCATGTAATCCTGTTCCACATAATGGTCATCGTAGGAATGGGCATATTTATATCCTTCCCCGCGCCCGAGCTTGGCGGCGCCCGGATAACTGGCATCCTTGAGATGGTCGGGCACCTCCTGGGTCTTTTCGTTCTCGATATCCTTTACGGCCTTCTCCAGGGCCATGTAGGAGGAATTGCTTTTAGGCGCGCAGGCAACATATACCGTGGCTTGCGCCAGAGGTATCCTCGCCTCCGGGAACCCCACGAAATCCGCGGCCTGCATGGCGGCGTTCGCCAGTATGAGCGCCCGGGGATCGGCGTTACCCACATCCTCTGAGGCGCAGATAACAAGCCTGCGGGCAATGAATCTCGGGTCTTCCCCGGCCACTATCATCTTGGCCAGCCAGTAAAGCGCCGCATCAGGATCGGATCCCCTCATGCTCTTGATGTAAGCGCTGGCGGCATCATAATGAGCGTCCCCGTCGCGGTCGTAAACAACCGCTTTCTTCTGAATGGAGTCTTCGGCCTCTTCAAGGCTTATCCTTACCGTCCCGTCCTTCCGGGGCCTGGTGGTAAGCGCGGCTATTTCAAGGGCCCCCAGAGCTTTTCTGGCGTCACCGTCGGAAAGACGCGCCAGATGATCAAGTGCCTCCTCCTGGATCTTGAGATTTGTTCCTCCCAGGCCCCTTTCACTGTCGTCTGCCGCGTGAAGCAAGATCCTTTTTATGTCCTCCTCTTGGAGAGGCTTGAACTCGAACACCTGGCTCCTGGAAAGAAGCGCGGAATTGACCGTGAAAAACGGATTCTCCGTCGTTGTCCCTATAAGAAGGATGTTGCCGTATTCGACCTCGGGAAGAAGGACGTCCTGCTGGGCCTTGTTGAACCGGTGTATCTCGTCCAGCAGAAGGATCGTTCTCCTTCCGGTGAGTTTTTTCTGGCGGGAGGCGTCTTCGGCTATCTGCCTCACTTCCCTGACGTTGCTGGATACGGCGTTACGCCTTACGAACCGGGCCCCGGTCCTTCTGGATATGACCAGGGCGAGAGCGGTCTTGCCTGTTCCGGGAGGGCCGTAAAAAACGACGGACGTGAGCCTGTCGGCCTCTATAGCCCTTCTTAGAAGCTTTCCCGGGCCTATTATGTGCTTCTGGCCGACGAACTCTTCAAGCTTGCGCGGGCACATTTTGGCCGCGAGCGGTTCTTGGACCTCAGGTCCGGTTTCTTTTTCAAAAAGGTCCATATTAGGTTCTTCCTCCGGGTAAAAACAAGGGCCGGATCGTGTCCGGCCCTTGGTCCCATCAAGCCGTGTGCGAAAGAGAATTATAGCCTGGTAATCCCAGGTGGGCACCCTCCTGACGATCCCAAGGGAAGGCCAGAGCCAGGCTCCCATTCATTAAGTGTTGGCTTAATTTCTCAAATCCGCTTCACGGGCCCAACAGGTATTCTCACCTTTATTATATCACTGCGCTAAACACCTATCAATCCATTTTGCTGTCAACGGAATGCCACGCCCAGTTTTTTTCTGATATGGTCCTTGACCCTGGAATGCACAGAATCTATTTCCTCGTCCTTGAGGGTGCGGGTGTCGAGTCCGTACTCAATGCTGTAGGTAAGGCTCTTCTTACCGGCTTCGACCTGCTCGCCGGTATACACGTCAACCAGTTCTGCCGACCGGATGAGCTCCTCCCCCGACTCCAGGATGGCGTCATATATCTGCCTTGCCGGGAGCGATCCTTCACAAAGCACGGAAACGTCCCTCGTGGAGGACGGGAACCGCGGGATGGAACGATAATGATGCGCGAGGTCAGTGTTCTTGATAAGACCGTCCAGCCTTATCTGGGCGATGAACACCGGCTGTTCAATATCATACTTATCCAGAACGCTCCTTCCACATTCGGCGATAAAGCCCGCCTTTTCCCCGGTGATCTTTACTTCCGTTGCGCTTTCGAAAGACTCGATCTCTGCGCGTTCGTAGGCAGGCTCAAGGCGGAAGCCCGTGAAAACGGTATCTATCATGCCTTTTATATCAAAAAAATGCGCTTTACGGTCACCTTCCTCCCAGTTCTTCCTGAGATCGCCGGTAAGGCCCACGCAAAGGGTAAGTGATTCGGAGTATTTACCCTTGCCTTCGCGGGAATATCTCTTACCCAGCTCGAAAAGCCCCAGGTCCCGGTTGCCCCTGTTCACGTTCCAGGCAACGGACCTCAGCATCCCATCGGCAAGATGCGGCGTCAGGAACCTGTGCTGCTCCGAAACCGGATTGAAAAGTCCCACCTCATCAGCGGATATCGCCCGGAACCTTTCTACCGCTTCCCGGCTAACAAGGCTGTAGGTCATGATCTCGTTAAGGCCTCTGGCGGCCAGTATGGTCCTGAGCTTTTCCAGAACCTTTCTCTGGTGCTGCTTCCTAGTGACCTGGGGAACGAGCTTTGTTACCCTGGCCGGTATATTGTGGTAACCATATATTCTGGCCACTTCCTCTATCAGGTCCACTTCCCTTGTTATATCCTCCCTGAAGCTCGGGCCGGTCACGGTAAGGATGTTTTCGTCTTTTTCGTTCACGGTGATGCCCAGCCTGCGGAAAATGTTCTCGACCTGGTCGGTTTCAAGCGGAATGCCGAGTATGCGGCCCGCCCTGGCCATATCGAACTTTATGGTGGGGGTCTCCACCTCAAGGGCGCCCTCATCAAAGAAAGCGCCTATGTCGCCTCCCGCCTCCTCCACGATGAGCTCGGCGGCCCTGTCAGACGCTGGTTTGATCATGCCCTTGTCCACGCCCCGCTCGAAACGGTAACTGGAGTCGGTAGAAAGCCCCAGAGCGTGCGCGGTCCTCCTTACCGATACCGGATCGAAATAGGCGCTTTCAACGAGTATGTTCTTGGTGCTTTCGGTGACCTCGGTCTCTTTCCCGCCCATGACCCCCGCTATGGCTACGGGTTTTTTCGCGTCGGCTATGACAAGCATGCCTTTTTCAAGTTCTCTTTCCTCACCGTCTATGGTCGTTATCTTCTCTCCCTTGGCGGCCTCCCTGACGATCACTCTGCCGCCTTCAAGTTTATCCAGGTCGAATGCATGCAGGGGCTGTCCCTGTTCCATTAAACAGAAATTGGTCACGTCGACAATGTTGTTCACTTCCCGAAGGCCGACCGAGGTTATGTGTCTTCTTATTTTATCGCCGCAGGGTTTGACGGTTATACCGGTTATTATCCTGGCCGTGTATCTGGGGCATTTGCCGGGTGCCTTTATCCGGCATTCCATATCCATTCTCTCTTGGGAGGTTTCGGATATTTCAGCCCGCGGCACGTTAAGGTCCCGGTTAAAGACCGCCGAAGCTTCCCTTGCCAGACCCACGATGTTCAGACAATCGGGTCTGTTGGTGGTTATCTCAAGCTCCATTACCGCGTCCCCGTCGCGCTCCTCCATCTGGCCCACTTCCGAGCCTGACATGGTAAGCCCGGTGGCCAGGTCCCGTGGCCCGGCATGGACGTCTACATATTCTTTCAGCCAGTTGTAGCTTAGCCTCATCTTCCTCTCCCCGTTATTTCTATCTGAACTGATTAAGGAACCGGATATCGTTCTCGTAAAAAAGCCTGATGTCGTCTATACCGTATTGCAGCATGGCGATCCTTTCAACCCCCATGCCAAAAGCGTACCCGGTGTATTTGCCTGCGTCATACCCCACCGCCTCGAAAACCTTGGGGTCTACCATGCCCGCGCCCAGTATTTCGAGCCAGCCGTTGCCCGAACAGACCCTGCAGCCCTTGCCCTTGCACATTATGCAGGAGATGTCCACTTCCGCGCTGGGTTCGGTAAAAGGAAAGAAGTGCGGCCTGAGGCGCATCCGGATCTCTTCCCCGAACATACTCTTGCAGAACATCGAAAGCGTTCCTTTCAGGTCCGCGAAGGTTACATCCTCATCCACCATCAGACCTTCCACCTGGTGGAACATGAACGAATGCGTGGCATCGACGGTGTCAGGCCTGTAGACCCTGCCCGGCATGATCGCCTGCACCGGGGGCGGCTGGGTCTGCATGACATGTATCTGGACGTTGGATGTGTGGCTCCTGAGGAGGTTCTCCCCCTCTATGTAAAAAGTGTCGAAAGCGTCCCTTGAGGGATGGTCCAGCGGTATGTTAAGAGCCTCGAAATTGTAGAACTCCGTCTCTATCTCCGGGCCTTCGGCTATCCGGAAACCCAGCGAGACGAAGATGTCGTTTATCTTTTCCATGGTCTGGGTTATCGGGTGAAGAGAGCCGAGCCGCTCGGTTATCCCGGGCAGGGTAACATCGATCCCTTCCTGCTTCTTTCTCGCCTTTATCTGCTGCGCCTCTTCGCGGGAAGAGGAGATCGCCTCCTCGAACTCCTTCTTGAGTATATTGGCCTTTTTCCCCACCTCTTTTTTGAGCTCCGGGGAAAGGTCCCCCAGGCTCCTGAGTATGCGCGTAAGTTCGCCCTTGCGTCCTGTGTATTTTATCCTTACCTCTTCAAGAGCCTTCTCCCCGGCCGCGGCAGCAAGTTCCGCCTTGAAATCCTTTTTTATGTCATCAAGCCTGCTTAATATATCCATCTATCCCCCTGAGCTAAACTTGTTCCTCCTTGGCCTTCTTCTTAAGTTCGTCTATCTTATCGTTCTGGCCGAAAACCACCAGTATGTCGCCCGAGGCGACAACGTCATCCGCCTGAGGCGTGACGTTTATCGTCTCTTTTTCCTGGGCTTGATCTCCCTCGGCCTGCAAGACCTTCTTCTTGATGGCTATCACGTTCACTCCGTGCTTGGCGCGAATGTCAAGCTCCCTGAGTGTCTTGCCCACGAACTCTTCCGGAGGCAGTATCTCTATTATGCTGGAGTCGCCGGTAAGACCTATGTGATCGAGTATTTTGTCCGAAGTGGATATAAGCGTGTCCGCCAGCCGGTCGCCCATGTCCCTTTCCGGGAGCACCACCCTGGTGGCCCCGATCTTCTCAAGCACCTTTTTATGCTGGACGCTTATGGCCTTGCATACTATCTCGGGTATCCCCAGGTCCTTCAAAAGAAGTGTTATGAGTATGCTGGACTCGATGTCCGTGCCTATCCCGCATATGGCCACGTCCACGTCCTGGAGCCCGACGCTCCTTACCGCTTTTTCATCGGTCGCGTCCAGGCAAACCGCCTTGGTGACTATGTCCATCATGTCGTGAACATATTCCTCGTTCCTGTCTATCGCTAGGACCTGCTGGTCCTTGTTGGCCAGCGCGCGCGCCACGCTGGCGCCGAACCTGCCCAGGCCTATCACTGCGAACTGTTTCATTTGATACCTCCCCCTCTTATCCTACCATGAGGTTCTCTTCGGGAAAAACAAAATTGTCCTTTCTCTCCCTGAAAGCCACGGCTAAAGCCAGCGTCAAGGGCCCCACCCTCCCGGCGAACATGGTCGCGGTTATGCAGAGCTTGCTCAAGTCATTGAGCCCGGGGGTTATCCCGGTAGAAAGCCCTACGGTACCGAAAGCCGAAGTCACCTCGAAAAGGCTCTTGATGAAAGATCCCCGCCCTCCCTGGAGATAGGTGAGCACCATCGTCGCGCCGAACACCCACACAAGCGCAAGGAAGAAAATGACAAGCGCTTCTCTGATGACCTGTCTGGGTATGGAGCGCCCGAAAAGCATTACCCTGCGCTTGTTCTTGAGCATGTTGATGACCATCGAAAAGATAACCGCGAAAGTACAGGTCTTGATGCCGCCGCCGGTCGATCCCGGCGAAGCCCCGACGAACATCAGGAATATTATGAATATAAGAGACGGCGTCGCCAGTTTGGCGATCGGAAGAGTATTGAACCCCGCGGTCCTTGCGGTCACCGACTGGAAAAAAGCTCCCCATGCCCTTTCGGGCCAGGTCATCGCCCTCATAAGGTTATCCTTCTCGAACAGAAGAAGAAGCACCGCGCCGGCGATTATCAGCACGGCCGAGACCGTAAGGGCGACCTTTGACTGCAGGCTCACCCGTCTTTTCACGCCTTTTGAGGAAAAGAACTTAATAAGGTCCATTATAACGATGAACCCTATGCCCCCGAAAAAAATGAGGAACATCATCGTCAGGTTTATCACCGGATCGCTCTCGAACCTGGTAAAACTATCCCGGAAAAGGGAAAGCCCCGCGTTACAGAACCCCGAGACCGAATGGAACACCGCTTTCTCAAAGATCTCCATCGTACCCCAGTCGGTGGTCGCTTTCCACCGCAGGAAAAGAGAGGTCGCACCGACCGCCTCGAAGGCCAGGGTGATGGACAGGATGTACATTACAAGTTTCCTGAGGCCCAGGATGTTATGCCTGTCTAGGGTGCTTCTTATTATATCTGTCTGCTTGAAACCGATCCTGCGGCCCAGAAGTACCGCGAAAAGGGTGGAAAAGGTCATTATGCCCAGTCCTCCCGCCTGGAAGAGGGCGAATATCACCCATCTTCCGAAGGTCGTGAAATAGCCTCCGGTATCCTTGACCACAAGGCCGGTAACACAGGTGGCCGAGGTAGCGGTGAACAGGCTGTCCACCATGCTCAGCCTTCCCGGCCCGTAGGTCGCCGCGGGCAAGGACAGAAGTACCGTGCCAATAAGTATGGCCCCCAGAAAACTAAGTATCAACAGTTGCGGAGGGGTGAACCTTCCCATTCGTCGGTCTTTACGGTTTTACCTGTTTTACGAGCGCCTTAAACCCGCGGTTATCGTTGGCGGCAAGATCGGCTAGTATTTTCCTGTTAAGTTCGATCTTGGCCTTTTTAAGCCCCGAGATGAACTTGCTGTAGGAAATGCCTTCCTGCTTGCAGGCTGCGGCTATGCGGGTAATCCAAAGGGCGCGATAATCCCTTTTCTTGCGTTTTCTGCCGTCATAGCTGTTTACCATGCTTTTACGCTCGGCTTCCTTAGCCGTACGGTAGAGCTTTGACCTGGCGCCACGCTGGCCCTTTACCGCCTTCAGGGTCTTTTTTCTTCTTTTATGCGAACTTGTCGCGTGTTTTACTCTGGACATTTTTTCTCCTTCAGTTCAGTCTTTGCCGGCTCACTCATACGGCAAAAGGTTCTTGACCTTTTTCTCCATGGTCTTGTCCACGGTCGTGGCCTTCTTAAGAGAGCGCTTTCTTTTACGCGTCTTCTTGGTAAGAATATGCCGGGCCCCTTCCTTTCGCCGTTTGACCTTGCCGGTCTTTGTGATCTTAAAGCGTTTTTTCGCTCCTTTATTCGTCTTCAGTTTAGGCATTTTTCTCCTCTTTTGTGTCTTTTTTCGCTCCCCGAGGGGAGGTCTTCTTCTATCCGCTTTTGGGCACCAGCGTCATCGACATGGTCCTGCCCATCTGTTTGGGTTCGGACTCCATCTCGCCAAGGGCGGCGACATCGTTCGCTATCCTGTGCATCAGTTCCCTGCCCAGTTCCTTGTGCGCCATTTCCCTGCCCCTGAACCTGAGCGAAACCCTCACCCTGTCCTTCTTCTCAAGGAATTCTTTTATATGCTTCAGTTTTACCTGGTAATCATGTTCTTCTATCCGGACCTTGAACCTTATTTCCTTAAGGTGCGTCACATGCTGTTTCTTCTTGGCCAACTTCTTTTTCTTTTCCTGCTCGTATTTGTACTTGCTGTAATCCATTATCCGGCAAACCGGCGGATCGGAGTTGGGGGACACTTCCACAAGATCAAGCCCTCTTTCCCTGGCAAGGTCCAGTCCTTCTTTTGTGTCCACCACGCCTTTCTGGTCTCCGTCCTCGTCGACCAGCCTTATCTTGGGCACCCTTATGCGGGTGTTCACCCTGGTCTGGTCCTCGTATCTTTTCCTCCTGTTGAATCGTGGCTTTTTGCTGTAAGCGATGTCTGCCTCCTTGGTAGTTTATTCCGGGCGCTTCTGCCGGCGGCGGGTCATTTCTTCTGTTCCGTCTCGCGGCCCAGCAGACCCAGGAAGTCCCCAGTATCCATAACTCCCATTTTTCCCTGTTTACGGCTTCTGAGAGAGACCGTGCCATCGGCCTTCTCGCGCTTTCCGACCACGGCCATGTAAGGGATCTTTGCCAGCTCTGCATCCCTTATTTTCTTCTGCATCTTTTCGTCTCTTTCATCTATCTCCACACGGAAACCTCTCCCGTGAAGTTCTCCGGCCAGTTCCCGCGCGTAATCGGTCTGTTCTTCGGTTATGGGTATCACCTTGACCTGCACGGGTGCCAGCCACAGGGGAAAATCCCCTCCGTAATGCTCGATAAGCGCCCCTATAAAGCGTTCCAGACTACCCAGTATGACCCGGTGAAGCACGATGGGCCGTTTTTCCTGCCCGTCCTGGTCGACGTATTTGAGGTCGAACCTCTCCGGCAGAGCGAAGTCACATTGTATGGTCGCGCATTGCCAGGACCTGCCCAAGGCATCAGTGAGCTTGATGTCGATCTTGGGTCCGTAAAATGCGCCGTCACCCTCGTTTATGTCGTACTCCAGGCCTTTGGTCTCAAGAGCCTTCTTAAGAGCCCCGGTGGCTTCCTCCCAGTCCTGTTCCGTGCCTATGAACTTTTCAGGACGAGTGGAAAGCTCTATCTCGAACTGGCTGAAACCGAAAACCTTGAGCGTCTCGTCAACGAAGTCTATGACCTGCATGACCTCCGACTCCACCTGTTCGCGCAGGCAGAATATGTGGGCGTCATCCTGGGTAAAACCCCTCACCCTCAAAAGACCGTGGAGAACGCCTGACTTCTCGTGACGGTAGACCGTACCCAGCTCGAAATACCTTATGGGCAGATCCCGGTAGCTCCTGGTCCTGGAGGAGTAAACGAGTATGTGCCCGGGACAGTTCATCGGCTTTACCCCGAACTCCTGGCCCTCGCTCTGGAAGATGTACATGTTCTCCTTGTAGTAGTCGTAATGGCCGGATTGTATCCAGATATCGCTCTTAATTATGTGCGGGCTCGAAATAAGTTCGTATCCCTTCTCCAGGTGCTTGCCGGTTATGTAATCGGCTATTATCCGCCTCAGCATGGCGCCTTTCGGATGATAAAGAACAAGCCCGCCTCCCATGCGCTCGCTGAAGCTGAACAGTTCCAGTTCCCTGCCCAGTTTCCGGTGGTCCCTTTTCTGGGCCTCCTCCCTGAGGCGCAAGAACTCATCCAGCTCTTCACGGCTCTCAAAAGCCGTTCCGTATATCCTCTGCAGCATGGGGTTGGACTCCTCCCCCTTCCAGTAAGCGCCCGCCAGCGAAAGCAGTTTAAAGGCGCCTATCTGGCCCGTTCTGTCTATGTGCGGCCCCCGGCACAGGTCAAAAAAATCGCCGTGGAAATAAAGTGTTATCTCCTCGTCCTCGGGAAGCTCTTCGAGCATTTCCATCTTGTAGGTCTCGCCCTCTTCCTTCAGGATGCCGGCGGCTTCTTTTTTGCCTACTACCTTCTTTTCGAAAGGGAGGTCCTTTTTTATGATCCTTTTCATCTCTTTTTCGATCTCCGGCAGGTCTTCCGGGCTCAGGGAGAAACTCGCGGAGTCCTCACCCGGGGGATTCTCACAGCCGGTAAAATCAAAGTCATAGTAGAACCCGTCCTCTATCGCGGGGCCTATTCCCAGCCTGACCCCGGGGTAAAGTTTTTTTACCGCGTCCGCCATCACATGCGCCGCGCTGTGGCGTATCTTATCAAGTTTAATGTCCGTTTTCTTTGCCATGTTCTCTAAGCGCAAAAAGACACAGCCCTCTGTGTCCCGTGTTGAAAAATGGTGGGCGATACGGGATTCGAACCTGTGACCTCCACGATGTCAACGTGGCGCTCTAACCAACTGAGCTAACCGCCCACCCGATCTCTATCAGTAAAAGATTACCATAAAACGGGCGCCAATTCATCAAAATTCCCGGCACCCTGATTATACCTGCCTCTCTTTCCCACTTATGGTGGGCGAGGAGGGAATCGAACCCTCACGGTTTATTCAACCGAAGGATTTTAAGTCCTTTGCGTCTGCCAGTTCCGCCACTCGCCCCTTAAAGAACCGTAGGGACTCTCTGGTTTTAGTGGAGGCGCGGACCGGAATCGCACCGGTGTACGCGGTTTTGCAGACCGCTGCCTATCTACTCGGCCACCGCGCCCTGGAGCATACATGCTCAATAACGGGTTCATTTACCTAAATATAGGCACTATTACCAGTTATAGTAAACAGTTAAATTATCATACACCCGATTAAATGTCAATCGTCTTTCCCGGGGATCACTGAAAAAGATCCTTATTCTTCCACCCAGTCCACTGCACCGTTAACAAAGAGCACGTTCATCCCTCCGCCGGTATGGCTTGTCTGCTTGTCCCTGAGAAGCGTGGCCCGTGACGGGCTCCTTACCGTAAGGCCCGCGGTATAAATATAATCGGAAGAAGATGTCGTCCCCTGGGCCTTGCTCGCGGGGCAGTCCATGAGCCTCTCATCGGCAAGGTACTCTTCATCGTAAAGGGTCTTTATCGCCGGGGGAAATTGTCCTTCGTGCTCTATCGCGTAAATATATAAAGCCCTTCCTATCTTCCTGAGGTTGTTGGAACAGGTTATCTTCGCCAGGCGCTGGTTGCTGTAGCTTATGAAAGGCCACATCAGAGCCGTCACTAGTATGACAATGGCCAGCACCATCATGACCTCTCCCAGAGTAAATCCTTTATGGTTTTTTACGTTCATATAAGCCCCTGCACCCTGTCAAGCACCTCTTCGGCCATTTTTTCCTTTGTCACAGCCTTCAGCTCGGCCCCTTCAAGGTCCTTGCCGATAATGATATAATCGAACTTTCTGCCCCGGCCCTCTCCGAAGGGATCTTTCCCCCCGCCGGCGGTATTGGCGATCACCATGTCCAGGCCCTTGGCGGTGAGTTTCCCCCGCGCGTTCTCGGCGGTCTTCTCTGTCTCCAAAGCGAAACCTACTTTAATGAACCCGGGCCGTTCATCCACGCAGCTGAGAATATCCGGCGTCTTTACCAGTTCCAGCTTGAGGCGGCCTTGCGTCTTTTTTATCTTTTCCCTGGCCGCCCTCTCGGGCCGGAAGTCACAAACCGCCGCGGCCATTATAAGGCAATCGGCTTCCCCCGCCCTTGCCAGGACCTCATCCTTCATCTGTTCGGCGGTCTCAATGCGGACCAGTTCGGCTCCTTCCGGCGCGTCCATCCCTGCCGGTCCCGTTATAAGGCAAACCCGCCAGCCCCTTTTAACGGCCGCTCTTGCCAGGCTGTACCCGGCCGCTCCCGTGGAACGATTTGAGATATACCGAACCGGGTCTATCGGCTCTACCGTCGACCCGGCGGTGATCAGTATTTTAAGGGGTTCTTTCGTCTCTGCGTGCACCGCATGCTCCCGGCTATTTGGAAAGTAATTGTTCCGCTTTCTCGACGACCTTCTCCAGGGGAGCAAGATGTCCTTTGCCCTGTTTGTCGCAGGCGAGGCGCCCTTCGGCAGGTCCCACGAAGTGATAGCCGTACCCGCGGAGAGATTCAATGTTCCCCTGCACGATGGGGTTGGCGAACATTTTGTCGTTCATCGCCGGGGCGAAAAGCACCGGCCCGTCCGATGCGCATACTGTGCAGGTAAGTGCGTCATCGACTATTCCCGAGGCTATCTTCCCTATGATATCCGCCGTTGCCGGCGCTATGAGGATCAGGTCGGCCTCTTCGGCCAGCGAGATATGCACCGGGTTCATCCCTCCTGTCCCGCGGAAAAGACCCGTTACGACCTTCTGCCGGGTAAGTGTCTCCAGGGTAAGCTCCGTCACGAACTTCTCTGCGTCGGGCGACATGACGCACCGGACGCCGTAACCCTTCTTCCGCAGAAGGCCGATGATCTCGCAGGCCTTGTACGCGGCTATGCTGGCTGTGACACCGAGCAGGATGTTCTTCTTCATTTCTCTTTCCCCTCGAAGGGTTTTATCTTGACTTTTCCCTCGGCTATCTCGCGGATAGCGACCGTTGTCACCTTTTCCTTGGGATTGGCTTCCACCAGTTTTTTCATGCCCACGTTGAGTTCCATCGCTCTCATAGCGGCAAGATTGCACAGTTTGTATACGCTTCCTACTTCGTTCATAAGCTTGTCCCTTGATATGTACATTTCACCTTTTCCTTTTTAAGTCGCCCGCTCCCGGGCGGTTTCTATTATCTGCCTCAGTTCCCCCACCGCTTTTTCCAGGTCATCGTTGACCACAAGATAATCGTACTCGTCCGCGGCCTTTATCTCTTCTTCCGACTGGTTAAGTCTCATTGAAATCTGTTCTTCTTCTTCGGTCTTCCTGTTCAAAAGCCTTTCGCGCAGCTCTTTCATCGACGGAGGCATGATGAAAATGCTCAGACTCCCGGGATAAAGTCTTTTAACGGCCTTTGCGCCCTTGACGTCGATGCTGAGGATGATGTCCTCTCCCTTTCGGACCGCCTCCTCTACCTGCGCCTTGGGAGTGCCGTAATAATGCTTGAAGTTCTTCTCCCACTCGAGCATCCGGCCCTCCTCGATGCTTTTTTCGAACTCTTCTTCGGACAGGAAAAAATAATCTTCCCCGTCCTTCTCTCCTTCTCTGGGCGGTCTTGTCGTGCAGGAGACCGATCTTTTTATGCCTTCTGTCCTTTCCAGGAGGCGGTCAACCAGGGTTGTCTTGCCGCTGCCCGAAGGGGCTGAAACTATTATTATTAGCGGTTCCCTGGCCATCAGAATTATTCCACGTTCCTTATCTGTTCTCGCATCTTTTCGATCTCGCTTTTAACCTCGATAACGGATTTGGATATCTTGAAGCTGCTCGACTTGGCGCCTATGGTATTGGCTTCCCTCTGCATTTCCTGGGCTATGAAATCCAGCTTCTTCCCGACATCGTGCTCCGGGCTCTTCAAAAGGTCCTCGTATCCGTCGAGGTGGCCCTCCATGCGGGTGACCTCCTCGGTTATGTCGCAGTTCTTGGCGAAGGCGGCGACCTCGTTCTCGACCCTTTCTCTGTCAAGCATCTGTTCCGCTTCCAGGTCCTTGATGGCGTCCTTGAGCTTTTTGCGGAAATCGGCAACGCTTTTTTTCTCGTGTTTTTTTATCCGGCGCATGTTCCTGCGGATCTTGCCAAGGCGCGACTTGAAATCCCTGGCAAGCTGCGCGCCTTCTTTATCGCGAAAGTCGACAAGCTTATCAAGCGCCTTTTCCAGAACCTCGCGTATGTGCGGCCAGAGTTTGGTCTCCTCGTTATGGTGCGTGCCTGTTTCCACGACCCCGGGGAAAGAGAGCAGGTCCCTTATCTCCAGCTCGCCTTTGACAGCTATATCTTTCTGCGCCTTTTTGATCTTCCTTACATATTCGCGAGCTATCTTTTCGTTGACCTGGATCTTCTGCAGGCTCTTCTGTCCGGGAATGTTCTCCCTGGTTATCCTGACGAATACTTTCCCCCGGCATATCTTTTTCTCAAGGACCTTTCTTGCTTTCTCCTCCAAAAGGAAAAACCCGTTCATGGGGTTGCACGTTATGCTGAGACTCTTGTGGTTCAAGGTTTTTATCTCGGCCGTTATCTCCCCGTAGGGCGTCTTCTTGCTGCTCTTGCCGAATCCCGTCATGGATCTGATCATGTCCGCATCATCCTTTTCGGGCCCTCAAGCCCACCTGTTGATTTTCAGCTTTTCTTCCGTCTCGGTCACCGGGTATATGTCGACTATGATCTCGTCCGGCTGAAACCACAGTTTTATCTCCCTTTCCGCGTCCTCAAGATCCGCCGAAGCGTGTATGACGTTCTCATATACCCCCGCGGTGGTTATCCTGCCGTAGGCGCCCCTGATCGAGACCGAATCGGCTTCCTCGGGATTGGTCTTGCCGCAAAGCTCCCTGACCTTGCCGATAGCGCCCTCCCCCCAGTATACCAGCGCCATCACTTTTTTCTTATGGTATTCTCCCATGATGTATTTGAGAAGGTCCTCGAAAAACGGTTTGTCCCGGAGCCCCTGATAATGTTCCTCCGCAAGCTCGCGCGATACCCTGACTATTTTCGCGCCGACTATATCAAGCTTTGTCTCCGAAAGTCTGGTAAGTATATTGCCCGTCAGGGATTTTTTAAGCCCGTCGGGTTTAATAAGGACCAGCGTCTGTTCAAGCATTTTGCCTCCCGTTATGATGCTATCCAGCCGTATATTATTAGTAGCTGAAAGAATATTTTAACAACTCGCGCCAAAAAGTCAAGCGCTGCACGCACTTACGGCTTGCTCCCGCCTAAAAGAGAACTATGAACTCCCCTCTCGGCTTGTTTTCCGTGTAATGCCGGAGCTGTTCGCTGGCCTTCTCTCTTCTTACCTCTTCGAACTTTTTGGTCAGTTCCCTGGCCAGGACTATCTGCCTGTCCCCGGCCACTTCCAGAAAATCCTCAAGGAACCTCTTCAGTCTGTGCGGCGACTCGTAAACAATGACGGTCCTCTTCTCGTTCTTGAGCGCATCAAGCTGTTTGCGCCTCTTTGCCGATTTATTGGACAAAAAGCCTTCGAAAACGAATTTGTTCGTCGGCTTTCCCGAAAGGACCAGCGCCGTTACAAAAGCCGCCGGCCCGGGAACTGCCGTTACCGGTATTTTTACATCGATGCACGCTGCTATGAGCGCGGTACCCGGGTCCGAGATACCGGGCGTTCCCGAATCTGATACCAGGGCGACGCTCTTTCCCTCAAGAAGTTTCCCAACCAGCTGCGGGGTCTTTCTTGCCGCGTTGTGGGAATGAAAGCTCGTGGCCCGAGTGCCTATCTCGTAAGTCCCCAGCAGTATCCCCGTTTTGCGGGTATCCTCCGCGGCTATCAGATCGACCTCGGAAAGCACCCGCTTCGCCCTGAAGGAGAGGTCTTCGAGGTTGCCTATTGGGGTGCTCACTATGTAAAGTGTCCCGGATTCCATGATTGATCAAGTAAACGCCCTCGCGGGGCCAGATCACTCCACCGTAACCGACTTGGCAAGATTGCGGGGCTGGTCTATATCATAACCGAATTCTTCTGCGACATGATACGCAAGAAGCTGCAGCGGGATAACGACCAGCACGGGAGAGAAGACCTCATCCACCTGCGGTATGTCGATAATGTAATCAACGTTCCCCCGGTCGAGTTGCCTGTCGCCTTCGGTGACAATGGCGAGGACGAGTCCTCCCCTTGCTTTTATCTCCTGAATGTTGGAAAGCATCTTTTCGTAGGTCTCCGACCTGGGCGCTATACAAACGACCCACGGGTTCTCATCGATAAGTGCGATGGGGCCGTGTTTCATCTCCCCGGCAGGATAGCCTTCCGCGCTTATGTAGGAGATCTCCTTCAGCTTGAGGGCCCCTTCAAGCGCGTTGGGATAGTTGATGTTCCTCGCCAGGTACAGAAAACAGCTTTTGTTGTTCCTCGCCAGATAATATTCGTGAAAATCCGCCGCGTACTTGGCGATCTTGTTCCTGCTGTTATGGTAGTGCTCGAGAACGCGCTCTGTCATGGCGGGCACTTTTTTAAGCCTTCTGAGAAAAGAGCCGTTCCCCCGAGCGTCCTTTTTCTTTATTTTCGCAAGATAGGCGGTGAAAAGATACAGAACAGCAAGCTGTGCTGTATACGCCTTGGTGGAGGCCACCGCTATCTCGGGCCCAGCGTGCGTGTAGATCACCCCGTCGGACTCGCGTGCTATGGAGCTGCCGAGGACGTTGCAGATCGCGAGCACCCTGGCGCCTTTTTTCTGTGCCTGCCTGAGTGCTGCGAGCGTGTCCGCTGTCTCACCCGACTGCGATATGACAATGACCAGGGTGTCCTTGTCCACCAGAGGGTCCCGGTACCTGAACTCGCTTGATGTGTCTACCCATACGGGCACTTTGGCGCATCCTTCGATTATGTATTTACCGGTCATCCCCGCGTGGTAAGCCGTGCCGCAGGCGACTATCGCGATCTTTTTTATTTTCCTGAGTTCGTTTTTGGCGATGGCCAGTTCCTCGAAGACCACCTCGTCCCCTATTATCCTTTCCTTGAGTATGGACCTGAGCACCTCGGGCTGTTCGCAGATCTCTTTCATCATGAAATGCTTGTAACCGCCCTTCTCCGCCTGGGATATGTCCCATTTGACCTGTGTAGCCCGGCGCTGGAGCTTTTTCCCTTTCGCCCCGTAAATGGTATAACTGTCCCTGTAAAGGTCCACCGTTTCGTTGTTCTCGAGAAAAACGATGTTCTTGGTGTGGTCCAGGACCGCGGGGATATCGCTGGCAATGAAGTTCTCGCCTTTTCCCGCGCCCAGTATCAGGGGGCTGTCCCTGCGGGCCCCCACCAGCCTCCCGGGTTCGCCTTTATGTACCACCGCTATCGCGTAGGATCCCTTGAGCTTCTTGGTCGCCTCTTTTACCGCCTCACAGAGGTCTCCCCTGTAAAGGTCCGCCACCAGATGCGCTATCACCTCGCTGTCGGTGTCGGAGACGAACTCGTACCCTTTTTTGCTGAGGGCTTTTTTGAGGGACTGGTAGTTCTCGATGATGCCGTTATGCACTACGGCGAGGTTCTCTTTCGGGTCGATATGCGGGTGGGCGTTCACGTCGTTCGGCACCCCGTGCGTGGCCCACCGCGTGTGGCCCACTCCGGCGTGCCCTTTTATGGGGTGCTTCTTGAGCTCCTCGGTCAGGACGCGCAGCTTGCCCTGCTTTTTCCTGACGTTAAGCTCCTGCCCTTCGAGCACCGCTACCCCGGCCGAATCATATCCCCTGTACTCCATGCGGGCGAGCCCGTTGAGAATCACTTTTGTCGCGTCACGTTCGCCCGTGTAACCTATGATCCCGCACATAGTTTGCGTACCTTTCTTTGACAGAGTCGTAGCGGAAGGCGGATCAGTCGTCCCTGTTAAGCCTGTCCATAAGGTTGATGATATCCGCTTTCGCGCAACGGCCTATGAGTGCGCCCATATAAAGCAGCACGGAGAACTGCCAGCAATCCTCCGGCCCCACGATAAGCGCGGTCTTCACGTTCTCTTGCTTCTCCAGCTTCTTTTTATAACTCTCGATGGTCTTCGAGAGAGAGGCTTCTTCCAGGTCAAGCTCCTGGAGGGTATTGTTGTATTTAAGGGAGGGCAGTCTGAGCCCGCGCATGAAGAAGAACATCTGCACCGCGTCCATATCAACGTCAAGGTCTTCCTCGAAATCGAACCCCTCGAACTGCGGCAGGTTCTCCGGCAGCACAATCATGGGTTTTTCGACGAGGATCTCGCCCTGTCTGACCACGGTGCTGCCCGGGTTAACGGCAGATTCGGCGAGGAAAATATACGGCACCCTGGTCTGCTCGAAGGTAAGAAGACCCTTCGCCCTTCCTCTTATCACTTCGGTCTTTTCCTGGGCCTTTTCCCAAAGTTGTTCTATGTCCATGATATCCTTTAAAAACGAAAAAAGGAGAAAGCCTCCCTCCCTAAGCGGAGAGGGAAGGCTTTTCTCCTTTTAAATTGGCATCCCCAAGGGGATTCGAACCCCTGTCGCCAGAATGAAAATCTGGTGTCCTAGACCAGGCTAGACGATGGGGACACTCAATTCCGCTTCTGTTGATTATTATACTCACTCTTTTTAAAAAAGCAAAATTCACAGAGGCACTATTCTACAAAATACAAGTCCGCTTTGCAATAGTTTTTTCTTTTTCGCTATTCCTCGGCGATCGCGTCTTCCTCCTCCTCGGCGACGACCCTGGCCACCGAGGTGAGCCTGTCGCTGGACTTGAGGTTGATGACCCTCACTCCCTGCGTGGCCCTGCCTATCTGACTTATACCGTCGACGGCTACCCTGACGACCATGCCCTGCTTTGAGATCAGCATTATCTCGTCACCCTCCCTGACGCTCTTGGTATTGACAACGGGGCCGTTCTTATCGACGATCTTCAGATTTATTATGCCGCTTCCGCCGCGGGACTGGACGCGGTATTCCTGAAAATCTGTCCTCTTGCCGAAGCCCTTCTCGGTCACCGTAAGAAGGGTCCCCTCAAGGTCGACCCTGTCCATGCCCACGACTTTGTCCTTTTTCTTGAGGGAAATTCCTTTAACCCCCTGCGCGCTCCTGCCCATGGGGCGTATGTCTTTTTCGCTGAACCGTATGGCCTTGCCCTGCCTCGTCGCCAGGCAGATCTCATCCTGCCCGCTGGAAAGGATCGAGCCTATCAGCTTATCCCCCTTGCCCAGCTTTATAGCTATGATCCCGCCTTTGCGGGGGTTACTGAAAGCGTCAAGGGCGGTTTTCTTTATCTTGCCCTGCTCGGTCGCCATCACCACATAAGTGCCTTCGGTGAATTCGCGAACCGGGACAACCGAGGTTATCTGCTCTTCACTTGATATCCCCAGCACGTTAACTATTGGCCTGCCTTTTGTCCTTCTGCCTGCCTGGGGGATCTCGTGCACCTTGAGCCAGTGCAGCTTCCCTTCACTGGTGAATATCAGCATGTAATCGTGGGTGGATGCCACGAAAAGGTGTTCGACGAAATCCTCTTCCTTGGTCTCCGCGCCGGTTACGCCCTTGCCGCCGCGCCGCTGTTTCTTGTAGGCGCTCACCGGGTACCTTTTGATGTAGCCGGCGTGGCTCAGGGTTATCACCATGTCCTCCTCCGCGATAAGATCCTCTATCTCTATGTCCTCGGCGGCTGCGGTGATCTCTGTTCTTCTGGAATCGCCGAACTTTTCCCTGATCTCCATCGTCTCGTCCTTGACGATGCCCATTATCTTCTTCTCGCTCTCGAGAATCCCCTTGAGCTTCTCTATCAGCTTGAGCAGTTCCTTATACTCGTTCTGTAACTTTTCGGTCTCAAGGTTCGTCAGCTGCTGAAGGCGCATGGCGAGTATCGCAAGGGCCTGCCTCTCGGAAAGCTTGAATTTTTTCATCAGCCCTGTCTTGGCCGTCTCGGGGTTCTTGGATTTTTTGATGAGCTTAATCACCTCATCCAGGTTATTTATGGCTATTTTCAGCCCTTCCAGTATGTGCGCTCTCTCCTCGGCCTTTGCCAGGTCGAACTTGGTGCGTTTTATGATAACCTCCCTGCGGTGCTTGACGAACTCTTCAAGCATCTGCTTGAGGTTGAGTATCTGCGGCTGCCCGTCGACTATCGCCAGCATTATCACCCCGAAAGTATCCCTCATCTGGGTGTGCTTGTAGAGCTGGTTCATCACCACTTCGGAGTTCTGACCGCGCCTGAGGTCTATCACTATCCTCATCCCGTCCCTGTCGGACTCATCGCGTATGTCGGTTATCCCGTCGACCTTCTTGTTCTTGACGAGGCTGGCGATGGAAGTTATGAGCCGGGTCTTGTTGACCTGGTAGGGTATCTCGGTTACGACTATGCTGTCCTTGCCTCCTTTTTTCTGCTCGACGTGCGCCTTGGCGTGAAGGGTAAGCGAGCCCCTGCCGGTGCGATAGGCCTTGAGTATGCTGTCCCTCCCGCAGATAAGCGCCCCCGTGGGGAAATCCGGACCGTGAACTATCTTTACCAGGTCATCTATAGTGCACGCGGGGTTGTCTATCAGATGTATTATGGCGTCGGCTATCTCCGTAAGGTTATGCGGGGGGATATTGGTCGCCATCCCCACGGCTATACCACTTGACCCGTTCAAAAGAAGGTTCGGCAAAACCGAAGGCAGGACCTCCGGTTCGTTCAGCGACCCGTCGAAATTCGGGCGCCAGTCGACCGTCTCTTTTTCTATGTCCCGGAGTATCCACTCGGTTATCTGCTGCAGGCGCGCTTCGGTGTACCTCATCGCTGCGGGGCTGTCACCGTCAATTGACCCGAAGTTCCCCTGGCCGTTCACAAGAGGATATCTAAGCGAGAATTCCTGCACCATGCGCACCAGCGCGTCGTAAACGGCGGAGTCCCCGTGCGGGTGGTATTTACCCAGGACCTCACCGACTATTCTTGCGCTTTTTTTATAGGACCGGTTGTAGGTTATCCCCATGTCCTTCATGGCGTACAGTATGCGCCTGTGCACGGGCTTAAGCCCGTCGCGCACGTCAGGAAGGGCCCTGCCGATGATGACGCTCATCGCGTAGTTTATGTACGAATCCTTCATCTCCTCTTCAATGTGGACCGGGATGATCTTTTCGTTTCTCGTGTACATTCCTTCTCCTGTTCTTCTTGTTATTTGAATTACTTTTATACGTCCAGGTTCTTGACGTCCTTGGCGTGTTCGATGATGAAGTGTCTGCGTGATTCCACGCTGTCACCCATAAGCACCGTGAACATCTCGTCCGCTTCGACGGCATCCTCTATGGTCACCTGCTGGAGCGTCCTTCTTTCCGGGTCCATGGTGGTCTCCCAGAGCTGCTCGGGGTTCATCTCACCGAGACCTTTGTACCTCTGGATGGTCATGCCCTTTTCTCCTACGCTGAGGACGTGCCTGAGAAGCCCCTTGAGAGAGAAGACCTCTTCTTCCCCGTCAATTATGAATAGAGGCGTCTCTTCCTTTGACTTTTTCTTCTTTTTGCCTTTCTCCTCCAGATAAGTCTCCTTCTCCGGAGGAGTCTCCCTGGCATAATCGGCTATATCCAGACCGAACTTGGCGATTTCCTTGCTTATCTTCTCTATCTCCCTGGCCTCGTAGAACTCCTGTACTGCTATGGTCTCGGCCTGTTCTTCCTGGTCGGACTTTTCCTCGCCGTTCATCTCCAGCTCTTTTTCCGAGCCAGATTTGGCCCTAAGCTCCGCCAGTTCATCGTCACTGTACAAATATATGTATTCTCCCTCCACTTTTACCCTGTAAACCGGGAGTTTATTGGTCTTCTTCTGCCTCAGTTTGACATATTCGCTGAGTTTTACTCCACGGCGCTCTATGCCCGCCGCGAGCTTTTCCAGCCTGATGAGAAAGCCCAGCAGCTCCTGGAGCTTATTCGTGGTGAGGGGGGATTTGCCGGAGATTACTTCTATCTGCATTCCTTCGGTCCCCTGGTCTATCAAAAACTGCTTCATCTCTTTTTCGGTGTTTATGTATTCCTCTTTTTTCCCCCTTTTGACCCTGTAAAGCGGCGGCTGCGCGATATATATGTGTTCCTTCTCCACCAAGTCTTTCATCTGGCGGTAGAAAAAGGTCAAAAGCAGCGTCCTTATGTGGGACCCGTCGACATCGGCGTCACACATTAGGATTATCTTGCCGTAACGTATCTTCTCGACATCGAATTCATCGCCTATGCCGGCCCCCAGAGCGGTTATCACCGTTTTTATCTCATTGTTGTTAAGGACCTGGTTTATCCTGGCTTTTTCCACGTTGAGTATCTTTCCCTTGAGCGGAAGTATCGCCTGATATCGCCTGTCCCGCCCCTGTTTCGCCGAACCTCCGGCTGAATCCCCCTCGACGATATAGAGTTCGGTGAGTGCGGCGTCCCTTTCGGAACAATCTGCGAGCTTGCCGGGGAGAGAGCCGCTTTCAAGGGCTCCCTTGCGCCTGGTAAGATCGCGTGCTTTCTTGGCCGCTTCCCTTGCCCTTGCGGCATTGATGGCCTTTTTGACTATAGCGTTCGCTATCGAGGGGTTCTCGTCAAGATAAGTGCCCAAAAGGTCGTTGACCGCCGCCTCCACTATACCTTCCACCTCGGAATTGCCCAGTTTGGTCTTCGTCTGGCCCTCGAACTGTGGATCGGGTATCTTCACGTTGATGACGGCTGTAAGCCCCTCCCTGGTGTCATCTCCCGACATCGTGCTGTGTTTGAGGGCGCTTTTCGCCCTGCCGTAGTTCTTGAGCGTTCTTGTCAGGGCGGACTTGAACCCGGTCAGATGCGTTCCTCCTTCTGTGGTGTTTATGTTGTTGACGAAGCTGTATATGTTCTCGGCATACCCCTCGTTATATTGCATCGCGACCTCAAGGACCACGTTATCTTTCTCCTTCTCGAAATATATTATCTTCCTGTGTATGGAGTTCTTGTTCTTGTTCATGTGTTCGACGAAGGAAATAATCCCGCCCTTGTAGAAGAATTCCGAGGTCTTGTCGCTCCTCTCGTCCTCAAGGGTTATCTTAACCCCCTTGTTCAGAAAGGCGAGTTCCCTCAGACGCGCGGAGAGAATATCATAGCTGAATACCGAGATCTCCTTGAAGATCTCCTCGTCCGGCTTGAACGTTATGCTCGTCCCGGTCGTCTTGGTCTTGCCGAGGGTCTTGAGCTTGCTCTTGGTCTTGCCCTTCTGGTATTCCTGGTGGTGTATCTTCCCGTCACGCTTGACCTCGACCTCCATCCATTCGGAAAGACCGTTAACGACGCTCACCCCCACCCCGTGCAGACCGCCTGAGACCTTGTACACGCGGTGATCGAACTTCCCTCCGGCGTGCAGTGTCGTCATGACGACCTCCACCGCAGGTTTTTTCATCTTCTCGTGCATATCGACGGGTATACCCCGGCCGTTATCCTTGATGGTGATGCTCTCATCGGCGTGGATCACGACGTCTATCTTGTCGCAGAACCCACCCATGACCTCGTCGATTGAGTTATCCACGACCTCGTAGACCATATGGTGAAGACCTCTTTTACTGGTGTCACCGATATACATCGCAGGCCTTTTCCTTACCGCGTCAAGGCCCTCCATGACCTGTATGGTCGTCGCGTCATATTTTTTCTTGTCCATTGCTTTTTCCCCTGCGGCTTTTGTCTTTGCCATTTTGATCCTTTCTTATGTGTCGAGAGTCCCGACCCGGAACCTGATGTCTTTGGCCTTTTTTCTTCCGGTATAATTCTCGTTGAACCTCTTAAGTATCTTTCTCTTCTCGAGCGTAAGCTTGTAAAGCCATGTGGAATCCTCCACTATGACCATAAGTATACCATTTTTAAAGCTCACCGGCCTGGCGTGTTCCTTTGTTTCTTCCTCGACCGATCCCGCCCAGGCTCTGGAGACGGCGTTAGCGCGTTTTACCGCGCCCTTCTCCCATTTTGTAATAAGGCCCTCTATGATGCCTTTTACGTGTCCGGGGTCTTTTTTTCTCATCATGCCGTAAGCTGCATCGGGAGGACGACGTAGGTATATTCCTTCCCGCGCCTTATCACGCCGGGCTTTGACGCGTCGCTCACCTCGAAGACTATCTGGTGGTCTGCCAGGCTTTTAAGGACGTCTATCAGGTATTTCGGGTTGAACCCTATTTCAAGATCGTCCCCTCCCGAGTAATCTACCTCAAGTTCCTCTTTCGCCTCTCCTAGATAAGGCGTGTTCTTGGATATGGTCATCCTCTTTTTCTTGATGTTGAGCTTGATGGCCATCGAGTCCTGGTCTGTGAATATGCTCGCTCTTCTTGTCGCGGAAAGAAAATCTTCCCTGGATACGGTTATCTCTTTAGAGGATTTGCCCGGGATCACCTTGGAATAGTTGGGGTATTCCCCTTCGATGAGCCTGGAAAGAATAAAACTTGTCGAAAAAGAGAAAAGCACCTGATTATCGCTGAACTTGATCTGGACCTCCCCTTCATCCTGAAGCATCCTCTTCGCTTCCTGCACCGTCTTCGTCGGTATGATGGCTTCCCTGTCGACAAGGGTCTTTTTCTCGAGTTTCTTCTCAACTACAGCAAGACGCCTCCCGTCGGTCGCGACCACCTTGATGTCATCCCCTTTGACGAGGAGCAAAACCCCGTTAAGCACGTACCTGGTGTCGTCCCTGCTTATCGCGAAATCCGTCAGGTTGAGCATTTCCTTGAAATCGCTCTGGTTTATCGTTATAGAATCCTTGTCCTTGAACATCGGAAGCTGCGGGAACTCCTCCTTCGGTAGACCTATTATCTTGAAAAGAGCCTTTCCGCTTTTTATCGTGACGAAATTATTCTTTTTCATGTTAAGTTCTATATCGTTCTCCTCAGGAAGTGCCTTTATTATGTCGAAGAATTTCCTAGCCGGGACCGTTATGGACCCCTCCTGAACGACCTCGGCAGGTATAGTTGAACATATACCTATATCAAGGTCCGTAGCGGTAAGCTTAAGACCGCTCTTTTCCGCTTCCAGCAGAACATTACTTAAAATAGGAAGGCTGCTTTTTTGTGATACAGCGTTCTGTACAGTCTGTATGCCTTCCATCAGGTCGCTTTTTGAAACCACTAGTTCCATTTTTCCTCCCCCTAAGATCTTGAGTTGTTCACTGCTCTTATGTTCTTCTTTACTAATAGTTTTTTAAAATGCAGTAGTATCAGTATAAGTAATAAAAGAGGTTGTTACTTTGTGGATATCTTTCTAACTTACTTAAATTAAAAACCTTAAATTAATAATAACCTGTGTATAACCGTTCCCCGGCACAGTGGAAAAAATGTACAAGCCTTATAAAAGTTATCCACAGTTTGTCAAAGAAACCAACAACCTATCTTTTTATCTGTACGGTCAGTTCGTTTATGACCGACCGTGTGCTTTCGTTGTTAACCAGCTCTTTGCCGATCTTATCGCAGGCATGAAGCACGGTCGTGTGGTCCCTGCCCCCGAAAAAACCGCCGATATCAGGAAGCGAATAATCGGTAAGAGACCTTGAAAGATACATGGCCAGCTGTCTCGGATAAGCTATGGCCCTAGTCCTTTTTTTCGTCTTCATGTCCGACATCTTGATATTGAAATACTCGGCTACGACCTTCTGAATGAGGTCGATGGTTATCTTCTTGGCCTCGGTGGAGATCATCCCGCGAAGCACGTTCTTGGCCAGGTCCACCGACATCTCTTGCCCGGTCAGTTTCGAGGAAGCGACGACCCGGATAAGAGCGCCCTCCATTTCGCGGATATTCGTCTTTATGTTCTCTGCCAAAAAGACCAGGACCTCGTCCGGGACGCCCACCGCTTCATTCTCGCTTTTTTTCCCGAGTATCGCCATGCGCGTTTCAAAATCCGGAGGCTGTATATCCGCGATAAGCCCCCAGGCGAAACGCGAGACAAGCCGCTCCTCCAGCGTCGGTATGTCCTGCGGCGTGCGGTCACTGGAGATTACTATCTGTTTATGCGCGTCGTGGAGCGCGTTGAATGTGTGGAAGAACTCCTCCTGTGTCGATTCCTTCCCGGCGATGAAATGTATGTCGTCTACGAGAAGGACATCAACATTCCTGTACATGTTGCGGAATTTATCGGTGGTTCTTGTACGGATGGCTTTTATCAGTTGGTTGGTGAACTCTTCACTCGATATGTAGAGCACCTGTGCTTTCGGGTTTTTCTGGAGTATCTCCTGTCCCATGGCCTGCATAAGATGGGTCTTCCCCAGGCCGACACCTCCGTAGAGAAAGAAGGGATTGTACATCCTTGAAAGTTTTTCGCAGATGGCCAGTGCCGCGGCGTGAGCGAAACGGTTGTTCTCTCCCACCACGAAATTCTCGAAAGTATAATTCGGGTTAAGCCCTATCTGCTTGTAGCGGCTTTCGGGGGTCGCGCGCCCCCCGGCAAAGACGGACTTGAGCCAGCTTTCTCCGCGCGTGTCTTTCTGGGGCTCCGCCCCAGCCACGCGTTTCTCGGTCTGGGGCTGTTTTGGTTTTTCTTTTTCCTGAGGCGCCGGCTCCACGACCTTGAACGAGATCCGCCTGCTCCTTCCCGAAGCCTGCTGGACGGCCATCGATATAAGGCTTATATATTTTTCGCGCACCCAGTTCTCGAAGAATTTGTTCGGGACGGCGAGAGTGAGAGAATCGTCTTCAGAAGGGATTTCTTTTATTGAAGAGAACCACGTGCTGAAAACCTGCTCGTTCACCTCTGAACGGAGGATGTTTAATGCTTTTTCCCAGACGTTTTCCATAATAAGATACTTGAAGAGCGGCTAATTTTTATCAACAGGACCCGGATGTTTTCCACGGGAAAGAAACGGGATATCAACAAGTTATCCACAGGCCGTGGGTATAAGGAATCTAGCCGTTAAATCATATTGGGAACTATTATAACCACTCGAAACATACAATGCAAGGAAATTTTTAGTGCCAAGCCACGTAAAGATCGTCCTTCAGTAAAGAGAATAGCCTGCCGCGCAGGGATATCGGATTAACCCTTGACTTAGCTCTTTTGTGTGTTATAATCACTAATCCATTAAATATGATTTATATCCAATTTCAAGGAGTAATTCCGTGAAAAAGAATCTAAAGACAAAATCAAATCTGAAACGCAAAAGAAAACACGGGTTCCGTAAGAGAAGCAGCACCAAGTCCGGCAGGACCATTTTGAACAGGAAACGCAGCAAGGGGCACAAAGTACTGTCCGCGTGAAGATAAAGCATATTCTTAGACCGAAGGATTTCGCCGAGGTCCTCGAGAACGGCGAAAAGTACGGAGCCGGACCACTGCTCGCTTATGTGGAAAGAATCCGCATGCGGGGGCTCCCGGAGATAGGGATAATCGTTTCCAAGAAGGTGGCCCCGAAAGCCGTTACCCGCAATTACCTGAGAAGGATTATCTATTCGTATTTCCGCGGGGAACAGCCCGGCTGGATAAAAGGCGCCAGGATCATTGTGCGGGTGGCGTCAAAAGTTGACAGTTTAGGCAAAAGGTCTTTGTCGGAACAGATACGGCACAGCTTGGATCAGATCGTCCGGAAGATGCGGTAACCAGATGAAACAAGCCCTGATAGCATTCATAAGAGCCTACAAAAAAGTTATAAGTCCTTTGTTTATAAGGAGTTGCAGATTTTATCCAACCTGCTCGGATTATGCCATCGAAGCCATCCGCAAGCACGGCACCATTAAAGGTTCGGCGATGTCGGTCTGGCGGCTGCTGAGATGTAATCCGTTCTCTAGAGGCGGGTTCGATCCGGTCTCCGAGAAAAGTTCTAACCAGTTTTAAAGGAGTAAGTTGATGGAAAAAAGAATGATCGTTGCGATCGCGCTTTCACTGATGATTTTACTGGGGTTCCAGTTCCTGGGAAACAAGAACAAGCCACAGGTACAGCCGGAGTACGCACCCAGTGGGACCGCAGGGACACAGACCGAAACCGGCCCGGCTGCCCCACGCACTTCTTCCTCCAAAGAACAGAAGGCGCTGGAAGAGAAGCTCACCGAAGTTTACACGGAGAACTACAGGGCGGTCTTTTCGGATATCGGCGGAAGCATGAAAAAACTGGTGCTGGTGACCATAAAGGGTGAAGATACCCTGTTCGAGGAAGAAGTGCTTTCACAAAGGCCCTTCGCGCTGGAAAGCAGTATTATTGCTGGGTTGGAGGCGAAAAAGTACGAAATGAGCCGCGGCGACAATTATGTAGAATATACATACACCGAACCGGGCTGGATCGAACTGACTAAAAGGTATGTTTTCCCGCAGGGAACCAACCGCATAGATCTTATGGTGTCGGTCAGGAACATTGCCGACAGGAGCATCAATTTTTCCTATAGCATTATCGGGCCGGCAGATCTTATAAAGGCGGACAATATCATGGGCCGCAGGTTCCTGGAGGCCAATGCGATGATCGACGGTAAGCTCTGGCGCGAAAAATCCGTCAAGCAGATCGAGGAAAGAATGGGAAATATATCGTGGATAGGCCTGAAGAACAGGTATTTCGCGGTAGCCCTTAAGCCCTTCACCGCTCCCAAGACCGCTTTCATGCAGAAAGTGGCCGGCAAGAATCTCCTGACGGGTCTGCGCATGCAGAGCCAGGAACTGGCTCCCGGAACGGCAAAAGAAGATGAATTCTTTCTCTACGCCGGGACTCTTGACGAAAAAAAGCTCGCCGCCATAGGGTACAGCCTGGAAGAGCTGGTGGACTTCGGGTTCTTCGGCGCCCTGAGCAAGGTGCTTCTGTCCATATTGGCATTTTTCCATAACTGGACGCATAATTGGGGCCTTGCGATAATCTGTCTTACGATCTTGATAAATTTCCTGCTCTTTCCCCTCACCTTCAAGAGTTTCGCTTCAATGCAGCAGATGAAAAAGATACAGCCGCATATGCAGAAATTGAAAGAGCTTCATAAGGACAACCCCCAGAAACTGAACAAGGAAATGATGGAGCTTTATAAGAAATACAACGTTAATCCTCTGGGAGGCTGCCTGCCTCTTCTCCTGCAAATGCCCATATTCATTGCGTTATATCAGGGGCTTATGAGGTTCATTGAACTTAAGGGGTCGGATTTTCTCTGGATAAAGGACCTGGCAAAACCGGATGCGGTTCCCCTGCCCTTTTCTCTTCCGGTACTGGGCTCAAGCATAAACGTGCTGCCTTTACTCATGGTCGGTATGATGGTCGTGCAGCAAAAGCTATCACAAAGTGTTTCGGCCGGGGCCATGACCGATGAACAGGCAAGCCAGCAGAAGATAATGATGCTGATGATGCCTCTTTTATTCGGGTTCTTATTCTATAAGATGCCCTCCGGGCTTGTGTTGTACTGGCTTACCAATACGATACTGATGTCGACCGAACAGACTATTATCGGCAAACGCCTTGCCGGGGATTGAGGTGAAGACATGCCGCACAACGGAGAACAAATGCGGACCATAGAGGTCGAAGCAGTCACCAGAGAAGAAGCAATAAAAAAAGCGCTAAAAATGCTGCATGCCAATAAACAGCAGGTTGAGATCAAGGTCCTCAAGGAAGAACACAGGGGGCTTTTCGGCATGGAAGGCGCCGAACCGGCGAAGGTGCGCGTAACACTGAAAGATACCGAATAACCCCACCCACCAAAAGCATCTCCAGGGCACAAGATATACGCATCGAGCAAAATGTTGATAACTTGTGAATAGCCCCTTAAATGCTTTACTTTATCACAGTTACAAGGCTTAAAACCTTTAATAACTTTGGGGATAATTCAGAAGCACCACAATTTGTTGGGCCCCCTCTTCCGTTTACGGTATCCAGGTTTCCACGTGGAAACATTTTTCTTTGATGACCAGCGAGAGTTTCCACGTGGAAACATTAAAAAGTTTTTCGAATAAAAAAAATTTCCGACCCGCCCTGCCCTTTGTTCTACAAGCCTTACAGCGATATGCTGATATGGTACCAGAACTACGCCTTGTTTCCCGGGCGATCGACTTGACATTTTATTGTTCGTATGTTATATTTTTCTAAATTCCAAAAACCTGCCAACCATCAACCCGGAAGGCGTCAACATGAAAAAAATCGCTTTTTGTAACCAGAAAGGCGGAGTTGCAAAAACAACCTCGGCGATCAACATAGCTGCTTACCTGGCGCTGAACGACCAAAAAACATTGCTTATCGATCTCGACCCTCAGGCGAACGCGACCAGCGGCGTCGGTATCGAAAAAGCCACGATTGAACACAGCATATACAATGTGTTGCATGAACATATCAATATTCGCGAAGCTCTTCTGGAGACAGATATAGCAAATCTGAAGATAATCCCGTCCAATATCAGTTTGACCGGTGCTGAAGTCGAACTGGTTAATGTCATGGGACGCGAGTATCGTTTGAAAAAAGCCCTTGAAGAAATGCAGGACGAATTTGATTATGTGATATTCGATTGTCCGCCATCGCTGGGACTGCTTACCATAAACGGTTTGACCGCGGCAAACTCCGTGATTATCCCGATACAGTGCGAATATTATGCGCTTGAAGGGCTTGGACAGCTTATGCAGACACTGAGCCTCATAAAAGAGAATTTGAATGAGGACCTGGAGATACAGGGTGTTCTAATGACGCTTGCGGATTACCGGACTAACCTTACCAAGGAAGTGATAAACGAGGTTAAGGAGCACTTTAAAGAAAAAGTTTACCGGACGGTCATACCGAGAACGGTTAAACTGACCGAAGCCCCGGGGTTCGGAAAACCCATAGCATTATATGCCGAGAATTCAATAGGGGCAAAGAAATATTCAGATGTTGCCAGAGAGATACTCGGATTGTCGCTGGAAGCAGAAGCTGTTGGAAAAGAAGGGGTTATAACTAATACGGAGGAAAATCATGGAGAAGAGACTGGGTAAAGGGCTGGATGCGCTGATATCGGAAGACGCCAGTAAGCCGAAACAAAAGGTAGAAAAATTAAAACTATCGGAGATAGTTCCTAATCCGTTCCAGCCCAGGAAACGCTTTGGTCAGAAGAAGATGGAGGAGCTGACCAGTTCGATCCAGGAAAAAGGGCTCATTCAGCCCATACTGGTCAGGCCTTCCGGTTCCGGGTACGAGATCATAGCCGGGGAGAGGCGCTTCAGGGCCGCGCAGGAGTTGGGAGAGCAGGAGATACCTGCGATCATACGCAATGATATAGATGATGCCAGCAGTCTTGAGATCTCGCTTATTGAGAATATCCAGAGAGAGGAGCTCAATCCCGTAGAAGAAGCCCAGGCCTACCAGGAGCTTATTGACAAGTTCGAACATACCCTCGAGAAGGTCGGACAGATGATGGGAAAGGACAAGACCACCATATCCAACAGCATAAGGCTCTTGGGGCTTTCGCCAGAGATCAAGGGATACCTTGAGCAGGGACGTTTATCCACGGGGCATGCCAAGGTTCTGCTTTCGGTGGTCAGCGAAAAGATTAGAAGCAAGCTGGCCAAGAATATTATCCGCAAAGGTATGTCCGTAAGGGAGGCCGAACAGCTTGCCAGGAGGATCGGACAGACCCCTGCGAGGTCAAAGCAGCCTGTGGACCCGGAGAAAGCCAGCATAGAGGAAAAACTCCAGCATAAGCTCGGGACCAAGGTCAGGATACACCAGGGAAAGAAAAGGGGAAGGATAGAGATACAGTATTTCTCGAACGAGGATTTGGAAAGGCTGCTCAATATAATGCTTTCATAGGGGAGCGGTCTCTTAAAGGGGATCTTTTGTAAAGCGTGTGCCCTTAAGGGGCACGCGCTTTTTTACGGGGTGAAAAAACTTGACAATTCCCACCTAAAGTAGTACTATCATTAAAGATGATAGACCTTTTAAAGCGGTCCCGCGAGGCCGGAAAAGGAGAGAAAATGGGAAAAATATATATAAGCCTGCTTGTCGAGCCGACAGGGAGGCTATTTTTTTGCCTTCGTAATGAGAAACATAAACGTTAGCAGGAAGAGATGAATCTTAAGAAAAAAGCGACCGTGCTGGACAAAGGGGGGATAAAAAAGGCCCTCCAGAGGCTTTCTCACGAGATCCTCGAAAAGAACCAGGGGGTGGAAAGCCTGGTGGTAATAGGCATCCGCTCGCGGGGAGCGTATCTTGCCGAACGGATAGCGGCCAACCTGAAAGAGATCGCCGGAGAAGAGGTCCCGGTGGGTGCGCTGGATATAACCCTTTACAGGGATGACCTTACGGAGGTGGCCGAGCAGCCCGTCCTGCGGGCCACGGAGATAGACTTCGATATCACCGCCAAGAAGATAATACTTGTCGATGACGTGCTTTTCACCGGAAGGACCGTTAGATGCGCCTTGTCGGAACTGGTGGATTTCGGACGACCGGCCAACATACAGCTGGCGGTGCTGATCGACAGGGGACACAGGGAGCTTCCCATAAGGCCGGATTTCGTGGGTAAGAACATACCTACTACCACCCGGGAGAGCGTTGAGGTCAGGGTCAGGGAGGTAGACGAAGAGGAAGAAGTGGTCGTCATGGAGGAAGAAAGCAAATAGACGAGGGCAGGATCCGATGAAAAAGAGAACACAGATACAATGGACGAAGAAAAACCTCTTGGGGATAGAGGATCTTTCCCCGCAGGAGATCTCCCTTATCCTTGATCAGGCAAAAGGGTTCAAGGAGGTCATAAAGCGGCCCATCCCAAAGGTTCCGACCCTGAGGGGACGGACCATAGTGAACCTTTTCTGCGAACCGTCCACCAGGACCAGGTCGTCGTTCGAGCTGGCCGCGAAAAGGCTGAGCGCGGATACCCTTAACGTCACGGCTTCATCCTCCAGTTTTCTCAAAGGAGAGACGCTTAAAGACACGGCCAAGAACATAGAGGCGATGAACATTGACATGATCGTCATGCGCCACAGCTGCCCCGGGGCCCCGCACTTTCTGTCAAAATGCGTGAACGCCTCGGTGATCAATGCAGGTGACGGTGCGCACGAACACCCCACGCAGGCCCTTCTTGACGGATTCACGATCCAGGAAGAGCTTGGAAGAATAAAAGGCCTCAACGTAAGCATAATAGGGGATATATCACATTCGCGCGTGGCAAGAAGTAATATCTGGGCCCTTACGAAGCTGGGCGCGAGGGTAACCGTGTGCGGTCCGAAGACCTTCATGCCGGTCCAGATCGAGAAAATGGGTGTTAAGGTGACCTACGACCTGAGGGAAGCCCTTGAGAAGGCGGATGTTATAAACGTGCTGCGCATACAGCTGGAAAGACAGACGAAGGGTCTTTTCCCCAGCATAAGGGAGTATATACAGAACTACGGGATAACGAGGCAGGTGCTTGCCAAATACGCCCGGAAGGAACTTCTTATCATGCACCCCGGTCCGATTAACAGGGGAGTTGAGCTGAGTCAGGATGTCGCCGACAGCGAACATTCCGTCATTCTTTCACAGGTTACCAACGGTGTCGCGGTGCGCATGGCCGTGCTTTTCCTGCTAAGCCAAATAAAGGGCGAGGAAGTGGAGTAGTATTTTGATATAATGGCAAAACTGACAACATAAACCCTAAAAAGCATTAAAAATACGACTTAAATGGAGAAAAGATGAAGATTTTAATAAAGAACGGAAAGATGATTGACCCGGCAGGCGGAATAAAGAAAAAGACCAGTATTTTGGTAAAAGATGGGATTGTAGTTAAAATATCCTCCGAAATAAAGGAAAAGCCCTCCACCATCATTGATGCTAAAGGGCGTCTAGTGGTACCGGGACTCATAGATATGCATACGCATTTAAGAGAGCCTGGCCGGGAAGATAAGGAAACGATCGAGACGGGTCTTCTGGCCGCGGCAAGTGGCGGGTTCACTTCCGTCTGCGCCATGCCGAATACCGAGCCTGCCTGTGATGGTGAGGCGAATGTAAGATTCCTTCTTGATAAGGCGAGGGAGGCGAAGCTTTCCAATCTTCTTCCAGTAGGCACGATCACCAAGGGGCGCAGGGGAGAGGAACTTACCGAGATGGCCGAGCTGAAAAAAGCCGGCTGCCTTGCGGTATCTGATGACGGGGATTCGGTAAGGGACGCTGAACTTATGAGAAGAGCTCTTGAATACGCCGCCATGGTGGATCTTCTGGTTATTTCCCACTGCGAGGACAAAGCTCTGGCCGCCGGAGGGGTCATGAACGAAGGTTACTGCTCGACGGTATTGGGGATGAAACCCATACCCGCCGAAGCCGAGACGACGATGGTAGAGAGGGATATACGCCTGGCGGAGCTTGCCGGGGCAAGGCTGCACATCGCGCATGTATCCGCGAAAGAAAGCGTTGAGGCCATAAGGCAGGCGAAAAAAAGAGGGGTTAAGGTCACATCGGAGGTCACCCCTCATCACTTCTCTCTCACCGAGGAAGATGTAAGAGGGTTTGACGCGAACACCAAAGTCAACCCGCCGCTGCGTTCGGCCGATGACGTAAGCGCGATCAAGAAAGCTTTGAAGGACGGCACCATAGATGTCATAGCGACCGATCATGCACCGCATCTGGATAACGAAAAAGAGAGGGAATACGATTATGCGCCGTTCGGGATGATCGGGCTGGAAACAGCGTTATCCCTTTCTGTCATGAACCTGGTGAACGAGGGATACCTTGACTGGGAGGGGCTTATCGGTAAGCTTGCGGCGAACCCCGCGAAGATCCTCAAATACCAAAGAGGTACTTTGACCGAAGGTTCCCCGGCGGATATAACGATCATAGACCCTGAGGCGGAGTGGGTGTATACAACCGAAAGGATAAGGTCCCTTTCACGCAACTCTCCCTTTGTGGGAGAGACCATGAAAGCGGCCGTTACCGACGTTATCGTCGGCGGCAGAGTGGTGATAAGGGACGGAGTTCCCGCGTGAACCCGAGGCGAAGATGCGCAAAGAAAAGTTCATCGTTACGAAAGAACTGGGCAAGCTTGCCAAATGGCTCCGCATCCTGGGATACGACAGCGTCTATTACCGGGATAGTGACGTGGCGGGTCTGGTTATAAGGGCTCTGAGGGAGAAAAGGATCCTCCTCACCCGGCAGGCGGACCTTGAAAAATACAAAGGGATAAAGGACGTGATCATCGAACACGACCACGTGGAGGACCAGCTCGAACAGGTAACCGGATCGCTCGGCCTTTCTTTCAGCGAAGAGGATATGTTCCGCATCTGCGTGGAATGCAACAGTCCTCTTGAACCGGTGGAGAAGGAAAAGGTAAAGGGCAGGGTTCCCGAATATGTATACCGGACGCACAAACAGTTCAAACAATGTCCGGAGTGTGATAAAATCTTCTGGAAAGGCAGCCACTGGGATATGGTTACCGGCTGGCTCGAAAAGCACGGAATAGAGGAACAGGGATCTGATGAAGACCAAAAGAACGGTAAAAGCTAGGATACTCTCCAATAAGCAGGTGGCGCCAGACCACTTCGCTATGGAACTGGAGCAGCCTTTTCTCGCGGAAAATTCACGCCCTGGACAGTTCGTCACCTGCAAGGTCAGGGAACTGGGGACCGACCCGCTTCTCAGGATACCTCTTGGAGTGCACAGGATAAAGAAAAAAGGCATCGATCTTCTCTACAAGGTCGTGGGCACGGCCACTTCTGTTTTAAGCCGGAGGGTTTCCGGAGAAGAACTGGATCTTGTGGGGCCTTTGGGTAACGGCTTTGACCTTGAGGCTTTTCGGTGCGGGGATTATACCAGGGCGGTCCTGGTGGCGGGCGGGCACGGGATAGCCCCGCTATTCGCCCTGGCGGAAGAACTCTTATCAGGAGGAAGCCGGGTCGAGGTCTTTTTCGGGACCTGCATATCCGAGCACGTGATCTGCACGGAGGAACTGGAAAAGATGGGGATAAAAGTGCATATTGCAACCGAGGATGGAATGTGCGGGCACAAGGGGTATGTTACCGAACCGGTCAGGGGACATATCGAAAAAGGCGATATCGATCCTGCGAGGTCGATGATATTCGCCTGCGGACCCCGGCCCCTTTTGGCCGAGCTTGAACGGCAGATCGCCGGGTGCGGCATTCCCGCCCAGGTCTCTCTTGACGCTTACATGGCCTGCGGGATAGGAGCCTGCCTGGGATGCGCCGTTCGCACACGCTCGGGATACAAGCTGGTGTGCAAGGACGGTCCTGTCTTTATATCGGGTGAGATCGACTGGGAGGCTGAAAGCAAAAAATAATGACGGATCTAAAGGTAAAAATAGGCGATAAGATATTCGACAACCCTCTCTGGGTTGCCTCAGGGACCTTCGGTTACGGGGAGGAATTCGCGGATTTTCTGGACCTTGCCAAAGTGGGGGCGATAGTTGCCAAGACGGTAACATTCCGGGAAAGGGAAGGCAACCCTCCGCCCAGGACCGTTGAGACCGCTTCGGGACTGCTCAATTCCATCGGGCTCGAGAACAAGGGTATTGAAGACTTCAAGAAGAAGAGGCTTCCTTTCCTGAGGGGGACGGGCTCGAAAGTGATCGCCAGTATAGCCGGGGAGAAAAAAGATGAATTCGCCGGCTGCGCCGGGGAGCTTTCCGGGGAGTTTGAGCCGGACGCGCTTGAAGTTAACCTTTCATGCCCGAACATAGGACATGATACGGAAAAATACGCACTGATCGCGCAGGACGCCCGAACGAGCAGCGCCGTGATAAAGGCGGTCAGAAAGAGAACAGGCTGTCCGCTTATAGCTAAACTCACACCGAACGTGACCGACATCACCGAAATAGCCAAAGCGGTCGAGGAAGCCGGCGCGGACGCGGTAGCGCTCGTCAATACTTACATGGGTATGTCTGTTGACGCCGAGACGATGAGACCCGTGTTGGGGAATATGACCGGCGGCCTCAGCGGCCCGGCGATCAAGCCGCTGGCTTTGAAAGCGGTCAGGGACACTTACAAAAAGGTGCGCATCCCCGTTATCGGTATAGGCGGGATAATGACAGGTACCGATGTCGCCGAGTTCATGCTCGCGGGCGCGAGCGCGGTCCAGCTGGGGACGAGTAACCTAATTGATCCTTCATCTTATATCAGGGTGCTCGGCGAGTTTGAAATGTATCTGCAAAGGCACGAAATCACAAGAGCTTCCGATCTTACGGGAAAACTACGGGAAAGGCAGGATAATGCAGGCACGGGAAAGGCTCATAGTCGCGCTTGACGTGAAAAGCATCGAAGAAGCCGAAGGCCTTATAGGGGCGCTTTCACCGGCTGTTGATGTTTTCAAGATAGGGATAGCGCCTTTTACCGGGTACGGCCTTCCCATACTGGACAAGCTGGAAGAAGCCGGCAAAAAGGTTTTCCTGGACCTTAAGTTCCATGACATACCTAATACGGTCAGCAACGCCGCGTATGTCGCCGCGACAAAAGGTGTTTTCATGCTGAATTTCCACTGCCTTGGCGGAACGAAAATGATGCGCCGGGCAAGAGAGGGCGCCAGGGAGGGGGCCAGATCCTCCGGCAAGGAAGAGCCGCTTTTACTGGGGGTTACCCTGCTTACCAGCATGGACAGCCAGGAGATGGCCTCTTTGGGGTTTTCCGGATCTGTCCAGTCGAAGGTCCTCAGCCTGGCCGAAAAGGCGAAAGAAGCAGGCATGGATGGCGTGGTGGCCTCTGCAAGGGAGGCTGAGGCCATAAGGAAAAGGTTCGGCAGGGATTTCGTGATAGTCACACCAGGGGTGCGTCCCGGATGGGCGGAGGCGGGTGACCAGAAAAGAGTGGTCACGCCGAAGGAGGCTCTCGAAAAGGGAGCCGATTACATCGTGGTGGGCAGGCCCGTGATCCAGGCGGAGGATCCGGCCCGCGCGGCGGAGCGGATAATTGAAGACATGAGTTCTTAAAAACCAGAAAAGAGGTTTTCATGCAACAGATGGAAATAATGGATATGCTCAAAAAGACCGGTGCTTTCCAGCAGGGGCATTTTAAATTATCAAGCGGACTGCATTCAGGGGCGTACCTGCAGTGCGCTCTTGTGCTTCAGAACCCCGTTATCGCGGCCAGATTATGTGAAACTCTCGCGATGAAGTTCCGTCCGGACGCGCCGGACGTAGTAGTGGGTCCCGCTATGGGGGGCATCGTTCTGGCATACGAGCTTGCCCGGGCCCTGAAGGCAAGAGCGATATTCACAGAGAGGGGCCAGGACGGCAAGATGGCTTTACGCCGGGGTTTTTCGGTCTCTCCCCGCAACAAGGTGCTTATAGCCGAAGATGTTCTCACCACCGGCAGATCCGTCAAGGAGGTCGTCTCCCTGCTGGGGCAGGACAGCATTAAGCCGGTGGGGATAGCTTCGCTGGTCAACAGAAGCACATCCGGGATTGATTTTGGTGGAATAAAATGCGAAAGCTTGATAAAATTGGATATTCCCACTTTTGAAGAGGCCCAATGCCCTCTTTGTCAGGAAGGTGTGCCTCTGGTCAAACCGGGATCCCGAAAATAAATTATCACAGCGCTGAACCAGACTTAATTAATATTACTCATGCCATAAGTAATAAGGCGTGAGAACGGCCCATTCAAAAGGAGAAACCCATGGAGATGGAACTTAAAAGCATAATAGAGAAGATCAAGGAAGAAGGCGTGGGGGAAGCCGAGAAAAAGGCTGCGGATATTATAGCCCAGGCGGAGCAGAAGGCCGGATCCATAATCACATCCGCGCAGGACGATAAAAAGCGCATGATAAAAAAAGCCGAACAGGAGACAGAGAAGCTGCTAAATAACGGCAAGGCGGCCCTCAGGCAGGCTTCGCGCGACGCGGTGCTCGGTCTGAGGCAGAGCATTGTTAGTCTGTTCGATGCGGTGATGAAGCGATCGGTCTCGGAACAGCTTAACGCAGATACCGTCAAGAAAATGGTGATCAAGCTTGCCGAAAGCATCACAAAAGACAGGAATTTCGACGTGGAGGTACTGCTTAGTGAGGGGGATAAACGCGAGCTGGAGCAGGTTCTCCTTAAGGAGCTTCAAGAGCGGATGAAAACGGGTCTTGTGATAAAGGCGTCGGAAAAGGTCGAGCACGGTTTCCGTATAGGCGAGAAGGGAGGGAGCGCTTATTATGACTTTAGCGATGAAGCCGTCGCCGAAGCCTTCAAGGCCTATCTTAACCCAAGGATCTCCGAGATCCTGACCCCGGATGAAGAGAATGCGGAATAAACATTACTATCTGGTGGCATCGTTGCCGTACCTCATCTTCGAAGACGAGCCGCCTGTTTCAAGCGCATCGTTCCTGGAAGAATGCCGGAAATGGCTGAGCGACGAGGAAATGCGTACGGTAAAAAGTGCGGACATCTCCGGAGGCGGAGAAAGTGCCGGAGGCGGAACCGTGCTCTCGGAATGGCTTTCTTTTGACCGCCGGCTCAGGAAAAGCCTCGCGCTTTTCAGGAAAGCGCGCAAGAGCGGAGAGCAGTTCCGTGCCGAAAACGCTCTTAAGAGCATTACCGAGCAAGAGAATCCCCTTCTAATGGAAAAGGAGTTCGAGAGGTTAAGGTGGCGCTTTCTGGAGGAGAAGGCCGCCGGGTTCTTTTATGATATCAACAGTCTGGTAATATACTATCTCCAGCTTCAGATACTCCAGAGGCTGGCCTCTTTCGACAGGGACAAAGGCGAAAGATATTTTTACGAATTATGCGAGGTAGATTATGAGCAAGCAATCGGGTAAGATCGTCGCTATCAATGGGAATATGATCACCGTAGAGTTCGAGGATAATATCATCCAGAACGAGGTGGCTTACGTGCTGAGCCAGGACAGGCGGCTGAAATCGGAGGTCATTAAGATATCCGGGAACAAGGCGTTCCTGCAGGTTTTTGAATATACCAAGGGTATTAAAGTGGGGGACGAGGTGGAGTTCTCCGGGGAGATGCTTTCGGTGCAGCTGGGCCCGGGGATACTCACGCAGATATATGACGGCCTGCAGAACCCGCTCCCGGAGCTGGCCGAGCAGTTCGGTTTCTTCCTGCCTGTTGGGGTCGAGCTCAGCGCTCTTTCCTTCGACAGGGAATGGGAGTTCACCCCCCTTGCGAAAAAGGGTGAGATAGTAAAGGCAGGCAGTGTTCTCGGCTGGGTGCCCGAAGGCATCTTTGAGCACAAGATAATGGTACCCTTCTATCTTTCCGGGGATTATACCGTTGAAGAAGTGGCCGCGAAAGGGAAATACACGATAGATAAGAAAATAGCCGTAATAAAGGACGATAAAGGCAAATCCATCGACCTTACCATGACCTTTAACTGGCCGGTCAAGATGCCCATAAAGGCTTTCAAGGAAAAACTCGAACCGAAAGAGCCTCTTATCACCAAGATCCGGATAATAGACACTCTGGTGCCGGTGGCCAAGGGAGGCACTTACTGCATACCCGGTCCTTTCGGTGCCGGCAAGACCGTCCTGCAGCAGATTACCAGCCGGCACGCGGAGGTTGACATAGTACTGATAGCCGCCTGCGGGGAAAGGGCGGGAGAGGTCGTTGAGACCTTGCGCGAATTTCCCAAGCTGGTCGATCCGAGGACCGGAAGGTCCCTTATGGAAAGGACGATAATCATATGTAACACTTCCTCCATGCCTGTCGCGGCAAGAGAGTCCTCGGTTTACACCGGCGCAACCCTGGCGGAGTATTACCGCCAGATGGGGCTTAACGTTCTTCTTCTTGCCGACTCAACATCGAGATGGGCACAGGCGATGAGAGAGATATCCGGCCGCCTGGAAGAGATACCCGGGGAAGAGGCTTATCCGGCGTATCTGGAGTCGCGCATAGCCAGTTTTTACGAAAGAGCGGGCATCGTCAAGCTCCAGGACGACAGTATTGGCAGCCTTACTATAGGAGGCACGGTGAGCCCCGCCGGAGGTAATTTCGAGGAACCGGTCACGCAGGGCACCCTCAAGGTGGTCGGCGCTTTTCACGGTCTTTCGCGCGAACGCGCAGAGGCCAGGAAATATCCTTCGGTGGACCCTCTGGAGAGCTGGAGCAAGTACAGGAGCTTTATCCCGCAGGATGAGATCGATACGGCCAAAAGTGTCCTGCAAAAGGGTAACGCGGTAAGCCAGATGATGAAAGTGGTAGGCGAGGAGGGCACTTCCCTGGAGGACTTTGCCGTGTACCTTAAGAGCGAGTTCCTTGATAACGTTTATCTGCAGCAGAACGGGTTTGACGAAGTTGACGCGGCGACCAAGGAAGACCGCCAGAAATACGTTTTTGCCAAGGTGGTGGAAGTTCTCGGCAAAGAATTCCCCTTCAAGAACAAGAAAGAGGCAAGGGACTTTTTCTACAACCTGAGGCACCGGTTCATTGACTGGAATTACAAGAAATGGGACTCGGACGAGTTCAAGAAGCAGGAAGAGGAAATAGACCGGATCCTTTCCGGAGAAGATAAAAAGCCGGTTCCCGAAGGGACCGCCGCCGAAGGCGGGTCACAGGAAGGTGAGGCCTCATGAGGAAGGTGTGCACAAAGATACTCAGTATATCCGGCAACGTTGTCACCGTGAAGGCGGATGACGTGGCTTATGAAGAACTCGCGCAGATAAACACCTGGCGCGGAATGTCGCTTGCACAGGTCATCAAGCTGGAAGGGGATCTGGTCTTCCTTCAGGTCTTCGCCGGTGCCGGGGGGATATCAACGGGGGATGAGGTAAAGTTCCTGGGCAGGCCCATGGAAGTGGGTTTTACCAAGAACATGCTGGGAAGGATATTCAACGGAAGCGGCCAGCCCAGGGATGGCGGGCCTTCCATCGAAGAGAACATGATAAAGATAGCGGGGCCGGCCGTTAATCCCGCTAAGAGGATAATCCCCAAGAACATGGTCAGGACGAACATCCCCATGATCGATGTTTTTAATTCGCTTGTTGAGTCCCAGAAACTTCCAATATTCAGCGTCTCGGGCGAGCCATACAACGAAGTGCTGGCCAGGATCGCGCTCCAGGCGGAAGTCGACATTATCGTTCTTGGAGGGATAGGCCTTAAATACGACCAGTACATGTATTTCAAGAACACCCTGGAGGAGGGCGGCGCCTTGAGCAGGACTATATTCTTCGTGCACACGGCGGCGGACCCGATAGTTGAGGGTCTTATGGTCCCGGACCTTTCCCTGGCGGTGGCCGAGAAATTCGCCCTGGAAGGGAAAAAGGTCCTGGTGCTTTTAACGGACATGACCAATTTCGCCGACGGACTGAAGGAGATAGCCATAACCATGGAACAGGTCCCGTCCAACAGGGGTTATCCCGGGGACCTTTACAGCCAGCTCGCTTCCCGCTATGAAAAGGCGTGCGATTTCGAGGGCGCCGGTTCACTTACGGTGCTGGCGGTAACTACCATGCCGGGTGATGATATAACCCACCCGGTCCCGGATAATACCGGGTACATAACCGAAGGACAGTTTTACCTCCGCAACGGAAGGATAGAGCCGTTCGGCTCTCTTAGCAGGCTCAAGCAGCAGGTCAACAAGGACACCAGGGAGGACCACAGGGCCATAATGGACAACATGATACAGCTTTACGCCAAGTACAAGGAGACCGAGGAGAAAAGGTCAATGGGTTTCAGGATGAGCGACTGGGACAGGAAGCTGCTCAAGTACGGCGACCTTTTCGAGAGCCAGATGATGGCCCTTAAGGTGAACGTGCCCCTGGAGGAGGCGCTGGATAACGGCTGGAAGATACTCGCCGATTGCTTCAAGCCGGAAGAGACGAATTTCCGGACAGAACTCATCAAGAAGTTCTGGCCTAAAAAAACAGAATAAAAGATATGGCCAAGATAAGACTTACAAAGAACGAGCTGAAGAAGCAGAAGGAGTCGCTGAAAAGGTTCGACCAGTACCTGCCTACCCTCATGCTTAAAAAGCAGCAGCTTCAAATGGAGCTTCAGAAACTCCACCGCCAGATGGAGCAGATCAAGAAAGAGAGGGCTTATACCAAGGCGCAGCTCTACCAGTGGGCGGACGTCTTCGCGGAGGAGGTCGGGATAGAAGAACTGATATCACTCGAGAGCATAGTCACCACAGAGGGCAATATCGCCGGGATAGATATCCCGGTGTTCGAGAAAGCCGTCTTCAGGGAAAAGGAGTATGATCTGGAGAAGACGCCCCTGTGGGTTGATTATGGCATAGAGCACATGAAGAAGGTCATGATAGAGAACGCGAAAATGGAAGTTCTGAAAAAACAGGATGAACTTGTCCGTGAAGAGTTGAGGATAACGACCCAGAGGGTCAACTTATTCGAGAAGGTCATGATACCCAGAACGAGAGAGAACATCAGGAAGATACAGATATTCCTGGGCGATATGCAGACAGCCGCGGTGGTGACGGGCAAGATAGCAAAGGAAAAGATCCAGAAGAAGAACAGGGCCGGTGCAGGGGTATGATCGAAAAAATGAAGAAGATCACATTGCTGGTTTCGGAGAACGAAAGGACGAAGTTCGTCTCCAAACTCCGCAGGGAAGGCGTGGTCCACGTCAGGCACGTGGAAGCACCGACAGCACACGAGATAAACTTCATTGAACAACGCCTGACGAAGATGGAGAGCCTTATAGACAGGCTGGCACCTTATCGGGGCGTCTGTCCATCCGGGGCCGAGGACCTGTGCGGTGAGAGGGACATACTGGAAGTTGCGGAGAAGGTGGGCGAGGCTTATCAGGAAAAGGCCGAATGCGAAGAGAATATCAGCCGGCTCCGGCAGCAGGGCAGATGGTTCGCCTCCTGGGGAGAGTTCGACCCGGAAGACCTTGGAGAGATCCGGGCAAGAGGTGTCAGCATCAAGTTCTACAGGCTCAGCAAACACCAGTTCTCCGAGGTCGAGAAAAAGAGCTCCCATCATGTAATAAAAAAAGAACAGGGATACATCTATCTGGTGTCGATATACAAGGACGGTGAAAAGGAGCTGCCTTTCAAGGAGGAAGAGGTCCCGGAGAAGTCCCTTGCAGGAATAAACGAGGATATCCGCGCTCTCGAAGAGATCAAGGCGGGAATAGAGAGTTTCCTCGCGGAGAAAGCCGCCTCGATAGAAAGCATCATAGCTTGTGAAGAGAAACTCAGGAAGGAGCACGAAGCTCTGCAGGTGCGCTACGGGATGAAGCCCGAAGGCGCTTTCGCCTATCTGCAGGGATATTGCCCCGAGAAATTCGTCGCGAGAGTGGTCAAGATGGCGAAAAAACACGGCATAGGGTATATTATTGAAGATCCCGACCAGCCGGAAGAGACCCCCACGCATATAACCAACCCCAGGTGGGTGCGTATAATAAACCCCGTTTTCAAGTTCATGAACACGCTTCCCGGGTACAATGAGTTTGATATAAGCCCGTATTTTCTGATATTTTTCAGCATTTTCTTCGCCATGCTGATAGGTGACGCCGGGTACGGCCTGCTTTTTCTGGGGGCCACTTTCCTGGCCAGGAGAAAACTCGCCGGTCTGCCGAAGGAGCCTTTTCTTCTGATGTACCTTTTGAGCGGATGTACTGTGGTCTGGGGCGTTCTGACGGGAACTTATTTCGGTGTTGAAAGGATAGCCCAGCTGCCCGGGGTAAGGACGCTTGTCATACCGCAGATCAGCAGCTTCGCCGAAGACAACCAGAACTTCATAATCTACCTTTGTTTTATAATCGGCGCTGTCCAGCTTACCCTTGCCCATACGCTCAGGGCGATAAGGGTGATTAATTCGGTAAAGGCGCTCGCCCAGGTGGGATGGATAATGATATTATGGGGGATGTTCTTCGCCGCAGGCACGCTCGTTATAGCCAGGCCTTTCCCGCGTTTTGCGGGATGGCCCTTGGTCTGCGGGATCCTTCTTGTTCTGCTTTTTTCCCACCCCGAGAAGGGGCCCGTGAAAGGACCTTTGAGCACTCTGGCGAACCTGCCTTTAAGCGTGATAGGTGCGTTCTCCGACATAGTTTCCTATCTTAGACTGTTCGCGGTGGGCTACGCGACGGTGATCGTCGCCGACAGTTTTAACAATATGGCCGTGGGCGGGGGGATAAACAGCCTTCTGGGAGGATTCGCCGCCGCCGTGATATTATTCCTCGGGCACGCTCTTAATATAATACTCGGCTTCATGGCCGTCATCGTTCACGGCATAAGGTTGAACATGCTGGAATTCTCCAGTCACCTTGACATGCAGTGGTCTGGGAAGAAGTATGACCCGTTCAGGGAAGGGGAAACGATCCCGGAATGAACATTATGATATGAAAAGGAGGATATAATGGTACAGGGTTTGGGAGATATGGGACTTTCGCTTTCAATAGCCGCGGTCGGTTCGGCCTTGGGTACAGGCGCCGCGGGAATGGCCGCGGTGGGCGCCTGGAAAAGGGCCTTCATGCAGAACAAGGCAGCGCCCTTCATTCTGATAGCGTTCGTGGGAGCGCCGCTTTCACAGACCATTTACGGCATGATCCTGAGGAATTCCATAAAGGCCGCGAACCTCGACCCGCAGAGCTATCCCTTTCAGATAATCATGGGGCTGGCCGCCGGACTGGCGCTGGGCGCCTCCGCCTGGATGCAGGGAAGGGCCGGGGCCGGTGCAGCTGATGCTCTTGCTGAAACGGGAAAAGGGTTCGGTAATTATATCATGGTGCTGGGCATAGTTGAGACGGTCGCTCTGTTTGTCATGGTGTTCGTGATGACCGCGCTGCCTAAATGACCTGTTCGCAGATCATGCTCCTTGACCGCATTTACTGACTAAGTTATAATATTGAACCTGTAATGCGGGCGCGTAGCTCAGCTGGTTTAGAGCGCTACCCTTACAAGGTAGATGTCACAGGTTCGAATCCTGTCGCGCCCACCATGCTCCTTATATAATAGGAATTATATATAATATATATACAGCCTAAGTATTTGACGAAACAATTGTTCTGTGTTATAAAATTATACACACTAGGGGCGGTAGTTCAGTTGGCTAGAACGTCGGACTGTCGATCCGAAGGTCGCGGGTTCGAGCCCCGTCCGCCCCGCCAGTTTTAAAAGCCCGGAGGTATCTCCGGGCTTTTTGCTATTTAAGGGCAGTAGATCAAAGGACAAGCGTTGATTCTCTCTGGAAAGCTATCCTGAGCATTTTTTCAACAAGCTTGTCGTAGGGGACCCCTCCTTTTTCGGCGGATTCGGCGAACTCATCCCCCTGGGCGATCTCGGGGTTTGCGTTGCCTTCCAGTATGTATATGTCCCCCTGAGGGGTGAGACGCAGGTCCAGCCTCGCGTGGCTGTCCAGCATGAGGGCCCTGTAAGCTCTTTTGGCGGTTCTTGTTATTTTCTCCGGTATGCCGTTGGGCAGGCGACCGGCGAACTCGTTCTTTATTCCCCACCTTGCTCGGTAATCCTTGTCCCATTTGGCCTTGTAGGTGGCTAATTTCGGTCCGTCCGAAGGCACTTGGACGAATTTCGTTTCACGGAAAGGGAAAACCCTGAGCCGTTTATTCCCGAGGATGCTCACGTAAAGCTCCCTGCCGTCTATATATTCCTCGACGATGGCAGGCATCTCGAACCTCTCATGTATGAATTCGACCCGGTCGCGCAGGTCCTTTTCCCTTTCAACGAATGAGGCCTGGGCGATGCCCGTTGAGGCCTCCTCCTGGGAGGGCTTGACCATCAGGGGGAACCTGAGCTTTTTCGGGCGCCAGATGCGGCCTCCCCTGCGGAAGATATGGAAGTTCGGGACTTTGATCCTGTGATAGGAAAGTATCTTTTTAGTGAGTATCTTGTTGTTACATATCATCAGGCTCGCCGGACCGCATCCTGTATAGGGCACCTGGAGAAGCTCCAGGAGGGAGGGGATGTTCTTGTCCAGGAAAGCCTTTCCCAGGAATATCTCTGTCAGGTTGAACACAACGTCCGGACGGTTCTGTTCGATCTCATCGACCAGAGGACGAATATCATCATAGATCCCCATAAGGCGAACTTCATGGCCGAGGCATTTAAGGTTCTCCGCCACGGCAGCTTCGGTGAACCAGTCCTCATGTTCGAACTGCTCCGCATAATCCTGGTCGGCAGGGGGAGTTCCCGCCGAATCGAAAAGGACCAGAACCTTTAGTTTTCTCATTTCTTCCTCTTGTATTCTCCGGTATATATATAGTTCATCATCTGCGCGGTGACATATATGGCTATGTCGAGGAGGCTTTCGGAGATCTTTCCGGGCACCTCCAGCTTGAGTTCGCGGCTCCTTCTGATAAGATCTTTCAAAAGTTCATTGATGGTGTATTTTCTTTCACCGGTCCAGAGAGAGACTTTCTCGAGGATATCTTTGCGGTTCTCACTGATCAGTTTATGGGCTTTTTTCCTTTTGGAGTTCTTTGAAGGGACCTGGAAGATCTTCTTCAGCTGGAAATCGTGAAAATCGTAATAAGCGTCCGCGTAAAGGGCCCTTTTCTTTTTATAATAGGTCCTCAGCGTGGTTTTAAGCCTGGAGGCGGCCCAGTATTTCTTTCCTCTGGGGACCTTTGGCTTCTTGCCGGATATCTCACGCATCAATTCGTCCACGTATTCGAGTTTTTCCAGGGCTTTCCACTTTTTGTATTTTTTCCGCCAGTTGGACCTTGGGTCCAGCCATACCGCAAAAGTCTCCGCGAAATCCTCGTCGGGGTGGGCCTGGGCGTACCAGTCCTCAAGGTTGCGCACGTAACGCTTGCTGTAAGGACGGTATTTGTACCTGTCTCCGTATTCGGCCGAAAAAGGCCCGAAAAGAACGCGCCATTTTTTCCTTTTGTGCAGAAGATAGGCGTAGTTTATGGCATGTCCCATCTCGTGGCGCAGAAGTTTCATGCAGTAGGAGCGCTCCTGCCCCTCGACCTCCAGCATCATTTTCCGCTCCAGTTGCCTGAGGCGCGGATGCGCGAGGAAGAAAGCCACCCCGATAACAGGCTCGCCGTCGGGACAGAGCCATTCATCGGCAAGATAACAGGAAGGATGAAGGCTGATGCCTTTGTCGCTAAGTTCTTTATAGAGCTGTTTTACGCAGCCTTCCAGCCATGTGCCCTCGATCTTTATAGGCAGGTCGCAGAGCCTCAAGCTGAGCAGTTCCTCGTCGGTGAGTTTACTGATGTCGATCTTTATACTCGGATCCATGAAAGATATTTTACCACAACTATGCGTAAAAGAAAAAACGCTGGAGGCTCAGGGCCGCTTGGCGGGAGTTCTATCAGCGGGTCAGGACCTCGTCGGGGCGGGTTTTCCCAAGCCGGGGGCCGAGCCTGAAGGGAGGGTTTTTTCGGGGGTTATTAAGACCTATGTTCGCGATCAGCGGAAGTATGAACACGGTAGAGACCGAAGCCAGCATGGTTCCCAGTACGATGGACAGTCCGAAACGCTGAGTGGGAGGAAAGGCAGAGAGAGTGAAGATGGCGAACCCGGCGCTTACTATGAACATTGAGCCCAGGATGGGTTTCCACAGGCGCGCGCGTGACTGCAGCCATGCCGCCCGGAGGTCCATGCCCCTGGACCGCCGCCTTCTTACCGCGGTTACCAGGTGGATCATCGAATCTATGCCCATGCCGATGGCGATATTTACCGCCGGCGCGGAAATAATGTCCACGGGAACGCGCAGAAGCCCCATGCCGCCGAGGACACAGACGGGGATAACGCTCAGGCTGAAGACCATCGCCAGCGATATCCGCAGACTTCTGGAGACAATGAAAGAGATAACCACGAAAAAGGCTATCAGTCGAGCCAGGCCGAAGACAAGGCTTGATGAGACCAGTTTGGCAAGTTCTCCCTGCAGCAGGAAAAGGCCTCCCGCCATTTCGTTGACAAATCCATGCTTTCGCACGACCATTTTCAGCCGCTCCACGACTTCGATGCGCGAGGTAGTGCGTCCGGACTCCTTCATCCTCAAAAGGAAATGCCCCGACACATGGTCATCCGTTATGAAGCTCCTGGCGATCTTGTTGTACTGGGGCTTGTCCATCCATTTAAGCAGGCTTTCCCAGGTCAGGAGAAAGGCCAGGGGCGCTCTTCCTCCTTCGGCCATCAGTACGGGCAGGGAGATGACGCTGCCCACGGAGCTGTCTTTTTCCAGGGCTTCCTGCAGGTCCCACATCCTTTCGTACATGGGATTGGTATTGAGCCGCGCGCCTTTGGCGTCGCGGACCACTATGTCAAGCGGGCTCGAACCCCCGTTACGGTCGATATACTCCAGGCCTTCGCGTAATCTGCTCCCCTTTTTAAAGAACGAGAAAAGACTTGGGTCGGTATTGAGCCGGACCAGACCCGGCAGGCAGACAGCACACAGAATGAGGACCAGACCTGCTATCCATCCGGTGCGCCTTATGAAGAAAGCCCTTGCTCTCTCCCGATCGGTCCCCTCACGCGGAACGGCCGAGGGCCTTACGGTCTTCAAAAACAGCGGATATATGCCGTAAGCGGCGGAGATGCTCACCAGGGTGCCCACAGCACCGGATATGCCCAGTTCTCTCAGTGGTTTTGCCTCCACGAAAAGGAGGCTCAAAAAACCCAGGAGGGTGGTCATCATGCACCAGAAAGAGGCGCCGAAGGTCATGCGCACGGCTTCGCGCGAGGAAGTATCGTAGCTGCCGGGCCTTGTACGGTTGATGGTGCGCCAGTTATGCGTGAGGAATATTATATGCGAGAGTGTTAGAACGAAAACGATGGTCGCCAGGTTCACCGTAAGAATGCCTATCTTTATGCCCGAAAGCCCCACGATAAGGAGAGTGAGAATGCATGCCTCCAGACAGGAGATGAAGGTGCCGACGAATACTCTGAGTGACCTGAAAATGAATACCATCACTGTACCGAAAACAGCGAAAGCCACGAGGCTGAAAAGGACCAGGTCATGCACCAGATTGCGCCGTATCATTTCGACCACGTAAGGGACGCCCGCTATTTGCAGGTCGAACCTGGGGCTTTCCAGGAGGCCGATCAGGGTCTCGAACTTTGGGATGATCCTCTCCGGCGATACGTTCTCGAGAAAAGCCAGCATGTTCGAAGAGGCTCCGTCGTCGGAGATTAGGAGCCTTTTCCATAAGGGGCTCTCGGCGGCGTCACGAATGTTCCTGGGCCCAGAGGTCAGGCTCACCACTCCCGATACCCCGGGAAGCAGTATGGTCATGTCGGTCAGAACGCGCATCCTTTCAAGGTAATCCTCAGAATATATATCCCCTTTAGCGCTTATGACGAGCTGGGTAGCTTCCTGGGGGAAGATCTTCCCGATAAGCCGCGCGTACTGGAATTTCGGGTTGTCGCTGGAGAAGAAAAAATCGCTTCCTACCTGGGGGGTAAGGTTAACCAGCTGCGAAAGCAGTATTGCCGAAAAGATAAGCGCCGCGAAAAAAGCGCATAGAGAGCGCGACTCTTTACTGAGCCTGGCAAAATAAGCAAAAGGGGAATATTTCCGGAAAAATTGGAATTTCATTTAAGACCGATGAGTTGATAGATCATTTACTGATAAGTGAATCGGTATCCACCTTTAAAGAGCCGTCCCTGCCGAGCCTGAGCGTGTAAACCGTACCAGGTATGAATATCCTGTCGTTCGCGCTGATCTTGACGTTCTTGACCGAGATCTTGCTTGAGCTTTTCCCGTCAAGAGCGTAATCCCACAGCGCTTTCCAGATAGCGGTCTCTTCCGCATTCTTCTCCGGGGAGATCCCGTAGGCCCGGGGGACAGTATTGATCTTTGTCAGTTCCACCTGTTTTACCCGGTCTCCTTCGGGCAGGAACGCCTTCCAGAAAAGGCAGGCTTTCCTGTCTTTCAGGTATTCGGAGTTTTTGGTATTAAGCCCGCTGAAATCCATTACCAGGGACTGGACCTGTATCACATCACCCGAAAAGCTCAGTGTTCGCGATTTGAGGGTGCGTCCCTTGACCCCGTATTCGGTATATTCCACCGAGGTGACGTTCTCTCGCGAAGAGGGGTCGAAAACGACCCCGGAGACCTGTATCGTAGCCTTGCGGGAGTCGGCCGTTAAGCGCGAAGAGACCGCCCGGATCGTTCTGGTCTTGTCCAGCCCCGGCAGGACCTTGATATAGAAATAGAGACCGGCGGAAGCGAGCAGGATAATTACCAGTAAAACGGCTGATACGATCTTAGTCTTTCGACCGGGAGGCGCCATGGTGTTCCTAAAGGGTGATCTTGTGAACATGTTAGTTTATTGTTAAGGCCTGAAACGGCCGTATCGCATACGGTTATATCGATTATTTTATAATTCAGCCGTGGATTTGTAAAGGAAAGTATATCCTGGCGGAAAACGGAGCTTGCAATTGCCTATATTTGCATGTAAGATATTGCAAAAGGCGAGAATCTCTGAACTAAAAGGACCATTAATGAAAAAAATAGGGATAAGACTTCCGGGCGGGAAAAAGATCGAAAAAATACTCCAGCAGCTGGATTACATGGATGTTCAGATGAAACGCCTCGAACAGGAAGTCGTTTTCTACAGGAAACAGCTCTCGGGTGTCAGGAAGGCCCAGGAGGATTTCTTTGAAGCGGGCCGGCTTGAACAACGCCGTAGCAGCAAGGGGCTGCATTCGGAGTTGGACCAGGCGCTGGACAGGCTCCAGACCGAGGTCCGCCAGGTCAGGGAGCGGAATGAAAGGCTCAGCAAGAACCAGCGCGCCATGAAAGATCTTTTCTTGAAAGCGCTTGAGGCGGTCAGGGAAAAGGAGACCGTTATCCATGAACTTACCCGCCAGAATGAATCGCTTAGACAAAAAAGCGCCGCCCGCCCGCAGCCGGCGTGCTCCGGAAGCGAAATGGAGAAATCCATAGACGCCCTCATGAAACAGATAGCCGAGATGGACACGCCCGAAAGCGCCTGAGGACCCTTACCTTGATTTTATAATGGCGTTCTTGACGTATAGTTTGGTCAGATTCTCTTTAAGGTATTCGAACGCGGTATCGGGATCGTCGAAGATCTTGAAAAGCTTGACCTCGTGTTTGGAGATAACACCCCACCTGATCAGAGCCTCGAAATTTATCGCTTCGTTCCAGAAATCCTTGCCGTAAAGGACCACGGGCATTTTCTTTTTCGTCTTTTTTGTCTGTATGAGGGTCAGAAGCTCAAAAAGTTCATCCAGGGTGCCGTACCCTCCGGGAAAGATGACCAGGGCCTTGGCCAGGTAGAAGAACCAGAACTTCCTGACGAAAAAGTAATGGAACTCGCATGAGATGTCCTTTGTCTGGTAGAGGTTCGGCACCTGTTCGGATGGGATGCTTATATTGAGCCCGACGGATCTTCCCTTGACGTTCGTTGCCCCGCGGTTTGCCGCTTCCATTATGCCGGGTCCGCCGCCGGAACACACCATGAAATATTTATCTTTTTTCTCAAGACCGAGGAACCAGGAGGTGAGTTTTTCCGAGAGTCTGACGGCGTCCTCGTAGAACCTGGACATTACCACGTCACGCTTTGCCTGTTCGTGCTCTCTTTTGAGCTTGGCCGAAGGGGTCCTTCGTGAAGCCAGGGTCTGTTCTATCTGTTTGAGTTTCTTTTTCGCCTTTTTCTGAGGGAAGGACCGTGCCGATCCGAAGAATACGACCGTATTGTGGACCTTGTTCCGCCTGAACCTCGTAGCCGGCTCCATCAGCTCGGCCAGTACGCGCAGCGTCCTGGCGGCGGGGCTGTGCAAAAACTCTGAATTATCATACGCTTTTATAAGCCAGTCGGGTCTTTTTGGTTCTTTTTCTTGTGGTGACATTTCAGCCTCTTTCCTGGTTTTGGTTCTTTCCATGCATATATATAAATATACCATAGACCGGCAGGATATGTCCGCAAATTTAAGTTCAAAAAGAAAGAGGCATATTTTCTTGTCATGTATATTAGGAGAGGTTAAAATAAAAACTGAGGAGGGGAGACTTTTCGCTAACTATCAGGGGGAAGGTGTTTATCCCGGATGAACGGGCGTGTAAGTGCCGCACTGATCTTAATAGTACTGTTATTGGTTTTCCATCAGCCGGTTCACGGTGATGCGCAAGAGAAGGACATGGTCCTGGTGGTGCTTAATAACGGTGGCAAGATTAAAGGCGTTGTTGCCGACCACATGGAGTCGGGCGTAGTTATAGATGTAGGTTACGGGACTGTAAGCATATCCTTCACGGATATCAAACGGATCGATCCTCTGTCGGGCGAGAAAAAATCCGAGGCTCTCAGGCAATGGCAGGAGCATGTCCGGGCCGTTGAAAGGAACCGAAGGCTCAGAAGCAGAAAGCTTGAAGAGCACCAGGCCAGGATAAAGAAGAACCTTAAGGAAAAAGCAGAGCTTGCCGAAAGGTCAAGGAAAGAAGAAGAACACGGAATAAAGTTCGAGGACGAGGACAATATCCTCGTTGAAGTCGTTCTGAACGGAGAGCTTGCCGAAAAGATGGTGATAGATACTGGCGCGACCACGGTCCTTGTGCCCTTATCCGTGGTGGAGGAGCTTTCCGATATAGGCGCCCTGCCGGAAAAAAAGGTCACGACCAAACTTGCCGACGGCACGGAAAGAGAAGGAACGCCCATAACGCTCAGGTCCATAGAAGTAGAGGGGCTTAAGGTGGAGAACGTTGAAGCGGTGGCGATGGAGATGCCGGAACGGCGGGGCTTGCTGGGGATGAGTTTTCTTAAGAATTTTCACCTCAGAATAGATTCGGAGGCGAAAGAGCTCATCCTGAAAGAAAAATAAAAAGGACTGACGTCCCGAGGTGGATCATGGAGAACAGAACAAAGAAAAAAGGTTACGAGAGTCTTTTTTTGCAGGAGTTCCACGAGAACCCCTACCACAAGTTCAACACCGCCTTTGCTCTTATGAGCGTGATCCCTTTTCTGGCCTTTTTTTACGTTCTGGCGGCCAGATTGTTCACGGCAGAAGTTCTGACGGGGGATATAGGCATAATAATGACTGTTGCGATCTTCGTCTCTTTATGCGGATTCATAGTTGGATACGGGGTGCTTAAGAACATGCTGCGTAAGATCATGTACTACGCGGCACAGGCAAAAAGGCAGAGCGAGCTCAAGTCCACTTTCGTGGCCACCATGGCGCACGAGTTCCGCAATCCGCTTTATCAGATATCATCCAACATAAAAAGCGTGCTCCAGAGCATGCCGGATGTCGTGGGCGCCGAGATCAAGGACCCCTTAGAGGCCTGCCGGAAGGGGACCGACCGCATGTGGGACCTCTCAACCCATTTACTGGACATATACAAGATAGAGGCGGGAATGGTAAAGATCGACAAAGCCGAATGCGATCTGGTGAGCCTGGTGGAAAGACAGCTGCGCGAACTGGAAGGGGCAATAGCCAAAAAAGGGCTGATCCTCAACAGGGAGATATTCGGCAGGCAGCTATCAGCCTGGATCAGCCAGGAGAAGATGGCGCTCGTTGTTAACAGCATATTGAGGAATTCAATAAAGAACTCGTCTGAGAGAGGCGAGATCACGGTCAAGATATTTCCCACGGGCGAGTTCATAAGACTGGAGATACAGCACAGGGGCAAGTGTCTTCCAGAGGATAAACTTGCCATGATATTCGACAAGGGAGAGGTTCTCGAATTCGCTAACAGGGAAGCCGAGCTCGCGCTTGCGATCTCCAAGGACCTGGTCGAGCTTCACGACGGGCGTATCTGGGCGGAGAACCATCTGGGCAGTCTCATGAAGTTCGTTATAGTTTTACCCAGGAAAGAGCCCCAGCGGGAATCTGAAAATGCCGTCACTGCGGGAGGAAACGAAAAGTGAACAGGGAAAAGGCCCTTAAGCTTTCGGCGGTTTTCCTGGTAGCGGGCATATTCCTGATACTCATGCCGCTTACTGAGCTTGTCGCGTACAACCAGCAGGGATTCCTCTTTGCGGGTCTGGTGAGCCTGCTGGCCGCCTTCATGTTCAGGCAGCTTTCCGAATCGGGCGGGAAGGATGATGATGCGAAAAAACCTTGAAACATTGCTTGCCGCGGTGCTCTTAGTGGTGTTTTCACCGTGTGCTTCCGGGGCAGTATCGGGCGATGTGCCGGAGAGAATCCCCGTCGAGGCGAAGGCTGAGCAAGAAGATGTGGATCGCAGAGCGGGGGAAGTCGCTCCCGATAAAGAGCGGCGCGCAAGCCCCAGAGACAGAAGGATCAGGCGGGACCTGGAGAGGGAATACAGGGCCGGCGGCCTTACCAAAACAGAATATATACAGCGCTTAAGAGAACTGGGTGAGATAGAAAAATGAAATATATGTTCGACATGAAAATGGAAAGGCTGGCCCGGACGAAGATCGTCGCGACCCTGGGGCCGGCAAGCGGTACTTATACCGTGCTGAGGAAAATGGTAATGTCGGGACTTAACATGGCCCGGCTGAATTTTTCCCATGGCAGCCACGGGGAACACCTTGAGAAAATAAGGATGATAAGGAAGATCAACAAGAAATACCGCCGGCATGTGCACATACTCCAGGACCTGGAGGGGTATCGGATAAGGGTTCGCAAATTCAAGGGCTCGAAGCAGAAAGAGCTTAAAAAGGGCTCGACGGTCTGGCTTACCATCGATGAGGATAACGGTGACCCCAGGATCATACCGTTCGATTACGAAGGTTCTCTCAAAAGCATAAGAGAGGGTAAGCTCATATACATAGATGACGGCAATATAATACTCAAGTCCGCCGGAGCCACCGGCAAGAAGGTCAAGGCCAGGGTGGTCGAAGGCGGTCCTCTCAAGGAAAGAAAGGGCATAAACATGCCGGGTGTGCGTGTTCCTTTTTCCGGGGTTACCCCCAAGGACGAAAAGGATTTGGAGTTCGGCATCAAGCACAAGGTCGATTACATCGCCCAGTCGTTCGTCCGCAGCCGCAAGGAAATAGACATAATCAAGTCGCGCATAGGCGACAGGCTGCCGGGGTGCGGTGTCATTGCCAAGATAGAGACCCGGGAAGCCATAAAGAACATAGACCAGATCATGGATGTCTGTGACGGGGTGATGGTCGCACGGGGCGACATGGGCATATCCGTTCCCATATACCAGATAGCCGTTATACAGAAGATGATCATAAAAAAATGCAACGAACGGAAGAAATTCGTTATAACAGCCACGCAGATGCTCGAGCATATGACGGAGCATTCAAGGCCGACCAGGGCTGAGGTGACGGATGTCGCCAATGCCATACTTGACGGGACGGATTACGTGATGCTGTCCGGGGAGACCGCCGCTGGAAAATATCCCGTGGAGGCGGTGAAAATGATGGATATGATAATCAAGTTCACTGAAAGCTACAGCCCAGACAAATAAACCGTCCCGGAGACTCAAGCCCGGGGCGTTGACCGAAAAGGAAGGAACAGCTATGAACAAAGAACTCATGAAAATGATCGCATTCATCCTCGCCGCTTTCGGTATAGCCCTGATGCTGCTTATGAGCCTGGGGATATTCCCGTCCAGGTGAACCCGGGGACGGCTAAGCGAGGTGAACAAGAACTTCGGAGGAGGTAGAAGCAAGTGACGCAGATCAAGACAAAATCCATACGGGGCATCGAACAGAAGATGGAGGAGCTCGAGCCGGGTTCGATCAGATACAATGTCCTTGAGCAGGCTAAAGGCTTCAAAACATCATGGATCGCTCTAGGGCAGATGCTTTTTTCCGTGTGGAAGGACAAGCTTTACAGAGAATGGGGCTACCAGCAGTTCGATTCCTATGTTTCAAAGGAGATCGGAGTGCGCAAACAAACCGCAGCCAAGCTTTTGCGGTCTTATTCGTTCCTTGAAAAGGAGGAACCCAGATATCTGAGCAGGGATTTCGTGGAAGGCGCCCAGGCCAGCAGCGTGCCGACCTATGAATCAGTGGATCTTTTGAGGCGGGCGAACGACAACAAGGACCTGGACCGGAAGGATTACGCCAAGATCAGGAAGTACGTGCTTGAGGAGGGCAAGGATGCCAGCGATGTCAGGAAAGACCTGACGAAAATGATAAAGGAAAACCGTGACATTGACGATGAACAGGAAAAAATGCGCAGACGCCGGACGGTTCTGAAAAGATTCGTGAGCACGCTCAAATCCGTGAGGAAAGAGATAAAGTACTCCAAGGTGCTTCCCCAGTCGATCCTCCAGGACGCCGAGCGGCTGATCGAGAGGATCGAGGCCGAAATAACCTGAACAGGAGCAACCGATGAAGAAATGCCCTTATTGCGCCGAAGAGATACAGGATGAGGCAATAAAATGCAAATATTGCGGCGAGGTCCTGGCCCGTACCGAAGAGGACAGGCAGAAGATAGGCCACCTCAGGGGAGATGAGAACATGCTGGCGATGTGGTGCCATCTGGGAGCCCTTGCTGGGTTCATATTCCCCTTCGGCAACATCATAGTCCCGCTTCTTATCTGGCTTTTGAAGAAGGATGAATATCCTCTGGTGGAGGATCAGGGTAAGGAATCGCTCAATTTCCAGATAAGCATATTTCTTTACAGTATAATCGGGATGATGCTGGTTTTCCTGGTAGTGGGATTTTTCCTTCTGGTGGTCCTGGCGCTTTTCGCGGTCATCCAGGTCATAAAGGCTTCCATAAGTGCCAGCAAGGGCCAGATCTACAGGTATCCTTTATGCATCAGGGTGATAGAGTAGTACGGGACAATAACCTGTTGAACTTGACTTTTTACGAAAAACAATTAACCTTGATATATATTTATACAGGAAAATAACAATCTGGAGGGAGGATCATGCCGTACGACAGGGATCTTGATGAACAACTTTTCGCCAAATCATGGGAGAACGAGGACGGGAGACTGACGGTCTGCATTTATTCATATAACAACGGGCCGAAGAAAATACAGATAAACAGGGAGAACAAGAACGCGCAGGGCGAATACAGGTTCGCCAAGCTGGGCAGGGTGACCAAGGAGGAGATGGAAGGGATACTTCCTTTGATCCAGGACGCCCTGAAGGAGATGTGAGAAAGCGCGTTAACATCTTCGGCACTTTGGCCGGTATCTTTCGCGCAGGCGGGGTCATCCCGTGCGGGCCTATCCGAGGTAACCAGATATGATTCACCTGAAAGGAAAAGACCGCGGGCTGGTGGTCGTTTCCAACCGTCTTCCTTTTCATAAATACGAGGCTGAAGACGGTTCGTTGCGATGGGCCAAGGCCGCCGGGGGGCTTATAACCGGGCTTGAACCAATACTTCTCAAGCTCAAGGGCACCTGGCTCGGGTGGGACGGCACTTTTTCCGAGGGGGCCGGAAATGACTTCAAGCTGGTGGACTCCAGCAAGTTAATGGGGCCCGAGGCATACCGGGGCACGTCCGATAAAAGCTACACAATAGGCAATGTGCCGATAACCCCCGGCGAATACGAACAGTATTACAACCGTTTCTCCAACGGCACATTGTGGGCGCTGTTCCATTACTTTTTCGAGAAATGTTTTCTGGACTATTCCTGCTGGGATACTTATTGCAGGGTCAACGAAAGGTTCGCGCGCTATGCGGACAGGGTCGCGGGCGATAACGACATAATATGGGTGCAGGATTTCCACCTTTTCATGGTGCCGTATTACCTGCGTAAGATGCGCCCCGATCAGGAGATACATTTCTTTTTGCATATTCCCTTCCCGCATCTGGATATATTCAGTATACTTCCGTGGCAGGAGAGGATCCTCGAGTCGCTTTTGTGCTGTAATACCATAGGGTTCCATCATAAACAGTATTTCAGGAATTTCATGGGCGCGGTGGGAGCCTACAGAAAACAGCGAAAGGCCGACGGCAGGCACAGCCTGGAAGAGAAGGTGACGACCCACGGTTATTCTAACCCCATAAGCATTGACTTTGAGCTTATCGATGCCACTTCCCGCCAGAGGAGCGTCGTCAAAAGAAAAAAACAGATCATCGAGCAGGCTTCCTGCCCCAAGATCATAATCGGCGTGGACCGGATAGACTATTCCAAGGGAATAAAAGAGAGACTTCTGGGGCTGGAACACCTTCTCAAGGAGCATCCCGAGCTAAAGGAGCAGTTTTTCTACTACCAGCTTGTCGTTCCAAGCCGCGAGGACGTCAAGACCTACCAGGATCTCAAGAAAGAAATAGACCAGATCATGGGAAGGATAAACGGCGCTTTCGCCACGGGGTTGTGGACGCCCGTTCACTATAACTACGGGAAAGTGCCTTTCCAGGAGCTGGTAGCGCTTTATTCGGCGGCGGACGTGGCGCTTGTCACGCCGCTCAGGGACGGGATGAACCTTGTCTGCAAAGAGTACATAGCGTCTCATTCGGACAATGACGGGGTCCTCGTGCTTTCGAAGTTCGCTGGCGCGATAGCGGAGATCAAGAACTGCCTTCCGGTCAACCCCTACAGCATAGAGGATATCGCCAATGCCATTTATCAGGGGTTGCATATGCCGAAGGACGAGCGAAGAAAACGCATGAAGAAAATGAGAAAGAACGTAAGCTCCAACAATATCAATAGCTGGCTCGATACCTGCGTGCGCAATTTCGAGCTTTCGTGAAATGAAGGGCTCTCGCCCCGGGACAGTAAACGCGTGAGGAACAGAAGATGCAGCTTCTGAGAAAGATAATATTCTATATTTTCGCGGTGATATACGTTAGCACCTGTCCCCTGCTCATACTGTACGCCTTCGGATACATCTACAACCCCCAGGCCAGGGAAGGGTATTCCAAAACCGGCCTTATTTATCTTTCCTCGGCGCCTTCCGGCGCTGAGATATTCGTAACTGGAACCTCTTGCGATAAAACGACACCGGCGGCCGTCAGAGAACTGCTCCCGGGCGAATATGGGGTCGAACTGCGGCTTGAGGGCTATCGCCCCTGGGCGAGGACCGTCCCGGTGGAAGAGGAGAAGGCTACGGTGCTCGACAGCGTACTGCTAATACCCGATAAGTGGCAAAGCAGGAGGATACTCGCGGATGAATTCAATGATCTGGTGCCTATACCGAAGAGCGGCTTCTTCCTGGCTGAAGAGGGGCGCACTCCCGGGAATATACACGTATGCGATTACAGGCGGGAAAGGGCCTGGACCCTGATTGACGCGGGTTCACCTTTTAAAGAAGCCAGGGTCGTAGATATTTTCACCGAAAGAGCAAGTTCCATGGTGGTGGCGAGGGTAAAGCTGGATAGGTCCGAGAGATTTCTCTGGATAGATTTCGCGGACGGCAGCAATACCGTCAAGGATATTACGGCGCTGTTGCCCGCGGATCCGGACCGGATCAGGTGGCAGGCTTCTGATGAGAACACGCTGTACGTACTCCGGGAGAACGCCGTTAAGAAAGTGGACGTATCCTCCGAAGCGGTTTATCCGGAGTTCGCTATCGGGGTGAAGGGGTTCGGGCTGTCCGAGGACGGGGTGTACCTGTTGAATGAAGATAACACCATTATTGAGGTGGACTCCGACGGCAAAAGGCTCAGGAAGGTGTTGGAGGATTTTGACCTGGGCGGTATGCTCTTCGGAAGAGGGGAGGCTTTTGATATATACGTGCTCTCGCGCGAATTTCTGGTCTTTACGGGAGAGAGAGGTCAGCTCATCTCGAACAGGCTTCCCTACAGGTTCGTCCCGGAAGGGGTGAGGGGCATCCGCTTCGACAGCGGAACCAAAAGGCTTCTTGTCTGGCAGAAAGAGAGGATCGGCATTCTCGATTTTACCGCGGAGAGGACGGGGGGGGAGGGTTTCGAAAAGGGCCCGAAGCTCGCCTGGATATATTCGAAAGGAAGAGATATACGACAGTGCTTCTGGGTGTACGGCGCCTCACACATCCTTTTCAGCGACGGCGCACAACTCAAGCTTCTGGCTACCGAATCCTACGGGGAGTTCTTTCTTAACGAGGTGTTCCGGGTCAAAGAGGGAACTGCTGTATACTATTCTGAAGAGGCCGGCAAAATGTATTTTCTCGATTCGCCGGACGGGGCGCTACGCTCTGTGGAGATCCTCCCGGAAAAGGGGCTTATAAAAGCGCCTTTTCCCGAGATAACAGGCAGCAAGAAAAAGACTAAACTAGAGGAGTTATGGAGTTCAGATTCACAGGGAACAACCTGAGCGGCAAAGAAGCGAAACTGCAGAGGGCGTTCGAGATCGTCCCGGGGGCGACAAGCTGGACGATAATAGTCGGCATGATGATCCTTGCCCTTCTCGAACCGCTGATGGCTGCGGTTATAATCATAGCCTTCTATCTTTACTGGCTCCTGCGCCTTATATACATGACGCTTTTTCTTATTCTGTCGTATTTCAGGCTCTCGGCCGAAGAGGATACTGATTGGATGGAGCGGGTGCGGGGGCTTGATGACATCGCCAGCTATCTTGAAGAGCTTGAAAAGAGGCCCGCAACAGGCACTCTTAAACAGAAGATATCCTTCCTGGCGCATAAAAGGAGGGTCAGGCAGCTTGTTTCTTCGGCAGGCGATAAGCCCGCCTCGCAGGATATTTATCACCTGGTCATCATTCCTGTCGCGAAAGAAGAGAAGGATGTCATAGAGCCCGGTATTAAAAGTCTCGCCGAGGGCACTTTTCCCTCACGGCAGATAGTGGTCGTGCTGGCGCTGGAGGAGAGGGCTTCTGGAGAAGTTAAAAAAGGCGCGGAGGAGACCGTAAAAGCCCACGCGGGGAAATTTTACGACATGTTCATAGTGGTCCACCCCGACGGTATCGTCGGGGAGGCCAAGGCCAAGGGCGCCAACGCGACTTACGCCGCAAAGAAAACGGCAGAATACTTCAGCAGCCGGAACATTCCATTCGAGAACGTCGTTTCATCCTGTTTTGATTCGGATACCGTGGTGGCGCCGGATTATTTCGCCAGCCTTACTTATTATTTTCTTACTTCTCCCCACAGGCAGAGAGCCAGCTTCCAGCCCGTTCCGGTGTACAACAATAATATATGGCAAGCCCCGGGTATTACCCGTGTGCTCGAGACGGGTTCTTCTTTCTTCCAGCTTATCGAAGCCACCAATCCGGAGAAGCTGGTGACTTTTTCCAGCCACAGCATGAGCTTCAAGGCTCTTGTCGAGGTGGGATACTGGCCGGTGGACATGATATCCGATGATTCGGCGATCTTCTGGAAAGCGTTCATCCATTATGACGGCAACTACGGGGTCGTGCCCATGTACACGACGCTGTCGATGGACGCGGTCGTCGCCGGCACGTGGTGGCAGACCGTTAAGAACGTGTACAAGCAGAAAAGACGATGGGCGTGGGGAGTGGAGAACTTTCCCATAGTCATGAGGGCCTTCATCAAAAACGGCAAGATACCTTTTCTGCTCAAGCTCAAGACCGGGTACAAGCTTTTCGAGGGGCATATATCATGGACGACCTGGGCGTTCCTGCTTACGGTCATAGGCTGGCTCCCCGCCATTTTCGCCACAAAGGATTACTCGCATTCGGTCTTCTATTATACCGTACCGCGCATTACGGGAACGATCTTCAACCTCGCGTCATTCTCCCTTATTACGAGTATCGTGCTGAGCCTGTGCCTTTTACCAAAGAACAGGGGCGGCCATTCCCTTCTGGAACGGGCGGGGTTCGCCCTGCAGTGGCTCCTGGTGCCTTTTACCATTGTTTTCCTGAGCGCTCTTCCCGCACTGGACGCGCAGACGCGCCTTATGATGGGCAAGTACATGACCTTCTGGGTGACCGACAAGGTGAAAAAATAAAGAAATGGTTTTTCAGTATGGATCTATTGAAAAAAACAGCTGTTTTCGCGCTGATCGTTTCCCGGTGCGCTTTTGCGTGTGCCGGAGAGGACCTCGTGGGAACCACCTTCAGCCAGATCCAGTGCGCTTATCTTGACATGGACTCGGAGAGAACATACCGGGCGGTTCTACGGATGGGCTTCGGTATCATAAGGCTGGGTTCTTACTGGAACAGGATAGAGCCCTCCGAAGGTGTATATGATTTTACGGAACTTGACCGTCAGCTGGAAGAGGCTCATCGAAAAAAAATCCCCGTTGTCCTTACCGTTGGGATAAAAGCTCCGAGGTGGCCCGAATATTTTATCCCGGAATGGCTGAGGCGAAAAGCCCGGCTGGCCAGGGGAGGGGATGTTGCGCGCAATCCCGTGCTCAGAGAAGCGGCGCTCGGTTTCATAGAGAAGGTGGTGACCCGGTACAGGGATAATTCCGCCGTAAAATACTGGCAGGTGGAGAACGAGGCGCTTAACCGGATAGGGCCCGACAACTGGTATATAGGTCCCGGGTTCCTCGAAGAAGAAGTGGAACTGGTCAGGCGCCTTGACCGGTCCCGAAGGCCGATAGTTCTAACTGTGGCTACTTATCCGAACCTTTTTCTAAGGATCCTGAGGCGCGTTGGTTCTAAGTACGATAATATCGAAGAGAACCTCTCTTTGTGCGACGTGCTGGGGATAAACGTTTATCCGGACGTGGGTCATAAACTGTGGCTTTTCCCTCTGTACTTTCGGACTGACACGAAGAGACCCCGGAAGTATTTCCGTAGGATCCATGACAGGATCAAGCAAGCGGGCAAGGTGCCGTGGGTTACAGAGCTCCAGGCCGAACCCTGGGAACCCGGACATCTTGTGTATACCGGGAAGGAACAACCGCGTACCGGGCGCAGGGAAAAGACCGTCGGCACCTTTGATATGCTCCGGTCGATGGGATTCGGCACGGTCCTTCTCTGGGGATGCGAATTCTGGCTTTACAGGGCCCGGCGCTACGGTGACCACAGGTGGACAGAAAGTATCGGAGCACTTTTAGAAATGCCGGAGAAAAGGAGGCAAAATGGAACAGGCGGGGAATAAAAGCGGGTTGTTCATAGGGGTTGTCGCCGCGATAGCCGCTCTTGGAGGGCTGCTTTTCGGTTACGACACGGGGGTTATCTCGGGAGCGATACTGTTCATCAAGGACCAGTTCGCCCTTACCCCGGCAAGGGAGGAGCTGGTGGTAAGCGCCGTACTTGTCGGGGCGATAATCGGAGCTGCTTTGAGCGGTCAGGTCTCGGATACTTTCGGACGAAAAAGGGTCATAATCGCCACCGCCGTTATATTCACGCTGGGGTCGATCGTGACCGCTATGGCGCCGGGCGTGTCGTTACTTATAGCCGGACGCCTTGTGATCGGTGTGGCCATAGGTATAGCTTCCTTCGCGGTTCCGCTTTACATATCTGAGATCTCCCCAGCGCGCGCCAGAGGGGCCCTGGTCTCGCTCAACCAGCTTGCCATAACGGTCGGCATAGTGCTTTCATATGTGGTCGATTTTCTGCTCGCCGGCCAGAAAAGCTGGAGGGGGATGTTCGCCCTGGGGGTCGTTCCAGCGGCCATACTCGGCATAGGCATATTTTTCCTGCCCGCCAGTCCCAGATGGCTGATGAGCAGGTCACTGGTGCACAGGGCCAGGGAAGTTCTCAGGCGTGTCAGGGCCGGAGGTAACGTGGAAAAGGAGCTAAGCGATATCGAGTCTTCCCTCCAGCAGGAGACCGGCGGGTGGAAGGAGCTTCTTAAGCCGTGGATGAGAAAACCTCTTATCATCGGTATAGGGATAATGTTCTTTCAGCAGGTAACGGGGATAAACACTGTCATTTACTACGCGCCTACGATATTCGAGTTCGCCGGCTTCGGCTCCGCTTCTGTGGCGATACTGGCCACTATGGGAGTGGGTATAGTGAACGTTATCATGACGATCGTTTCGATAAAGGTCATTGACCGGATAGGAAGGCGGCCTTTGCTGTTCATAGGGCTTGCCGGCATGGTGGTCAGCCTTTCGGCGCTCGGCCTGGCTTTCGGGATGAAGGGCCTTTCCCATATCCTTAAATGGGTCGCGGCCGGCAGCCTTATTCTCTACATAGCTTCCTTTGCTTTCAGTCTGGGCACTGTGGCATGGGTGATAGTTTCTGAGGTTTTCCCTCTCAAGATACGCGGCAGGGCGATGAGCCTGGCGACCATGTCCAACTGGATATTCAATTTCACGGTCGCCATGACGTTCCTTACGCTTATCGAGAAGATCGGCAAGGCGGGCACCTTCTGGCTGTACGCGATCCTGGGAATAACCGGGTGGGTTTTCTGTTATTTCTATATTCCCGAAACAAAGGGGCACACCCTCGAGCAGATCGAGGAACACTGGCGCAAAGGCCTGGGGCCGAGGGACCTGAGGTGAGCGGATATATCGTTCGGCTGGTATTCCCGCAGGCAATAAAAACACGCGGTTTTGTTTAAACGCATCCAGTATGGTATAATACCTGTCAAAAGCATGCAAAGGTCAGATATGAAAGGTTTAACGCAGGCGAAAGAGGCCATTTTAAAGGCGGATACTGTCGCGATGGGATGCCACGTCAATCCTGACGGGGACGCAATCGGCTCCATGCTGTCTTTGGGGCTTGGACTGGAAAAGCTGGGCAAGAAAGTGTTCATGGTCAGCCAGGACGGGGTGCCCAGGAGATACAGGCCTCTTCCCGGTGCGGACAGGATCACAAGAAAGCTTGAGAATGACGCGGATCTGGCCGTTACCGTTGACTGCAGCACGAGGGAAATGCTCGGCGGGGCTTACCGGGACCTGCGCAGGTCAAGGACGCTTCTTGAGATAGATCATCACGAAGTCAGGAACTCTTTCGGGGATATAAGGTATGTTGATGCCGAAGCCCCGGCTGTAGGTGAGATGATCTACTGCCTGCTTAAGGAGCTCAAGGTCAAAATAAACAAGGACATAGCCCAGAACATCCTTACCTCGCTCATCGTCGAGACCAACTCATTCAAGCTGCCCAATGTAAGGCCCTTCACCTTCGAGGTCTGCGCTGAGATGGTGAAAACAGGACTTGATTTTTATAAACTTGTCGATATGGTCTTCTGGTCGCATTCAAGGCAGGTCGCCGTTCTTTCAGGCATATGCCTTGCCAGGTGCGAATTCATTGACGGCGGCAGGCTCGCCTGGTCGATCGTGAAGCGCGAGGACTTCAGGAAGGTTAACGGCAAGGACGAGGACGCCGATACCATAGCGGACGAGATACGCACCATCAAGGGAGTGGATATAGTCGTTTTTTTCAGGGAAAAATCCGGGGAAGAGCTCAGGGTCAGCCTGAGGTCCAAGGGAGGCATCAATGTCGCGCGTCTCGCGCAGGAATACGGCGGAGGCGGCCATTCTGACGTGGCCGGGTGCATAATACCCAATAGCGGGGGGAAAATGGAAGAACTGCTGGGGAAAGCGGAAGCGCTTTTATGATCCGGCGGGGGCGGTCAACGGTTCTTTTGTAAAAAAGGAAAGGATACGCGATGAAGATTGCTATTATGGCGGCCTGGAACACAACCAGCGGCGTGGCAATGCACGCAGAGCCCGTGGGAAAAGCCCTCAGGGAAATGGGGCATAAGGTCCATGTATTCAGTTTTCTCAAGACCGATTACCACGGCGAGGGCATAACGGCCAAGGACGAGAGTTACGTTACCAGGTGTTTCGGCACCCGGAACAACACCAACTCGCTTGATTCAAGACCCCTTTTGGAGAAGGACTACGACATACTCCTCATAGAGGATATAGGCATGCTGCCCGTTGACAAGCTGGACAACCTTTTCCCGGTTCTCAAAAGAAAGGCCAAGATCGTTCATGTCGTGCACGAGAACAGGATGACAAGGCATTCCTGGTTCTACAAGCATGACTGGGACAAGGTGGTATATTTCGATAAAAGGCAAGAGTTCCTTAAAAAGGTTTACCCTGACGCGGTGCATATACCTTTTCCTTGTTTCCCTTCAAGAAGGGGCAGCAAGACCGATGCAAGGAAGAGACTGGAGCTTCCACTCAAGAAAAAGATCGTTTTTTCTTTCGGGCACAGGGGATACCATGCCTATTACAGGGACCTTCCGCCGAAGCTGAAGAAGAACACCATGCTCCTTCATGTGGTTCCCAAGGGATACCAGATGCTGGAAGAGCTGCACCCGACCAACTGGATGATGGTCCGCCCCCAGAAGGTCATAACCACACAGCAGTTCGATGATTATCTGTTCGCTTCCGACGCGCTGATACTGCATAAATTCGCCAGCAGGGGGCATGCCGTTGTCTCTTCCACGGTATACCAGGCACTGGGCGCCGGATGCCCTATATTCGTTCCGATGCTCTCGGACTTCTTTCATGACTGGAAGAACGAGCTTGTCCATTACAAGGACGTGACCGGATTGAGCAAGAGGCTTACCAGTATTACCGGCGATAAAAAGAAAAAGGACCAGATCATACAGAAAGCGGAGAAATTCGTTGAGAGGCATTCACCCGAAAGGATAGCCAAAAGGTTCATCGATCTTTTCGAGAAACTGCTTTAACCGGGATCCCGCGCTGGATCGGTGGTAAATATGGCCAACAGATTCATCAGAGAACTGGAGCACCACGCCCCTTTCACCTTCGTGGGGGCGGTGACCGGCATCATCTTAATGGCGGTTTTCCGCGACCTGACGTATGAGCCCGCATACAGGGCCTTTTACGTGCTGCATCCCATACATGTTTTTTTGAGCGCGCTGGTAACCGCCTCGATGTACAAGAACTATAAATGCAGCAACGGTCACGCGTGCCCCGTCTGGGCGCTTTTAACCGTGGGTTATCTGGGTTCGGTGGGTATAGCTACCCTGAGCGATTCGCTGATCCCTTACCTCGGGGAGGTCCTTCTGAATATGCCGCACAGGCACGTTCATCTGGGTTTTATCGAGGAATGGTGGCTGGTAAATCCGCTTGCCATAGCGGGCATAAGCGTGGCTTTTGTCCGGCCGACCACGAAATTCCCTCATGCGGGCCATGTGCTCATCAGTACATGGGCGTCGCTTTTCCATATTATTATGGCCAGGGGAGGACCTGCCGGTTTATGGCAGTACGCCGCGGTCCTGGTCTTCCTGTTCCTGGCAGTGTGGCTGCCCTGCTGTATTAGTGATATTATATTTCCCTTGATGTTCGTCAACGGAAAACCCGGGAACCACAGGGAATGAGACCGAAAATCATAATAACCGTTCTAATATTCTTCCTGGCTCTGGCAGCAAGGGTCGTCTACCTTGGCCAGGTCAAGGACGAACCCGTCTTCCTGCGGCCTTTTGTGGATTCCGGGGATCATCATGCCTCTGGCATGCGCGCAAGCGGGTGGTCCATCATAAAGGAAAGCCCTTACGATCATATAAGAATACCTTTTTATCAAAAATTCCTGGGGTTGCTTTACAGCTGGGGCATGCCTAGTATATATTTCGCCACGCTTGTCCAGGCAGTTATCGGGGCTCTTGGCTGCGTGCTGGTTTACCTGATAGCAACAGAGCTCTCCGGCGAGGCGGCGGGGATTATTTCCGGAGCCGTGTGTTCTATATACTGGCCCCTGATCGCCTTCACCGCAAAGACCCTTCCGGTTAACCTGGCGGTATTCTTCGGTCTTTTGGCGGTCTTCTCCGTCTGTGTTTTTTACCGGGAGAGGAGAAGGGCCTGGGCGCTTGCTGCCGGCGTTATGTTCGCCCTGGCGAGCCTCACCAGGCCGAATTTTCTTATTCTTGTGCCGGTCTTCGCGATCTGGATGGGCGCACTGCCGTCCGGTAATATAAAGCAGGCCCTAGGGAGGGCCGGCTACATGCTCCTGGGGTTTTCCCTGGTGATGGCATTGGCGGTCCTGATGGATTATTCGCAGAGAAAAGAGATCATACCAGTCCAGCAGAATTACGCGGTTACGGTATACATGGGGACAGACCTGGCTCTGGTGGATGAGATGCGACCTGGTTCGGCCTGGCGGGCCCAGATGCGCGAGCTATTGGAGGAGGACCTTGTTTCTAGGGGCGAAAGGGACCTATACTGGGCGGAGCGGATCAAACGTGTTTATGCCCAGGACCCCGCCGGTGCCCTCCGCAACCTGATGAAAAAGCTATACCTGATATTCAATCGGTATGAGTTCGCCCCTTATGAGAACATAAACTTTTTCCGGAAGAAGTCGGCCTTTCTTTCCCTGCCTCTTGCTGATTTCGGATGGGTGGCGGCCCTGGCCGTGTTCGGTATGGCAATAGCCTTCACCATGCGGCGCCGGGAAATGATGCCGCTATTACTCTTTGCGGGGTTTTACATTCTGTCGCTTCTGCCTTTCCCGCCGCTTGCTAGGTACAGGCTGCCGGTCGTACCGGTAATGGTGATATTCGCCTCTTACTGCCTGGTTTCACTGGTCAATGAGATGAAAAAAGCCCGGTGGTCAAGGGTATCCGTTTCCGTGGCGGTCATCGCTCCTCTTTTTTTCTTCACCAACATAAATCCCATGGCCGGGGAACTTGAGTCCTACACAAGGCCCTATTACCGGGAAGGCCTTGCCTATCTTGAAATGGGGAGGCCCCGGGAGGCGTTGGACCGTCTCAAGGCGGCCCTGTACCTGCGTCCCGATGACGCTGACATATATGAGACCCTGGGGGACGCCTATATGAAGCTAGGGGATCTGGAAAGAGCCCGGACCAGTTATCAGCAAGCCCTCAGAATAGAGCCCCGGTTCCCCGAGGCGATGGAGAAGCTCGCGATCATCTATGCGCAACAAGGCAAGCTGGAGAAGGCTGTCGGCATGCTGAAAGAGGTCATCCGCATCTTCCCGGCGGAGAATGCGACGACCCGCATAAACCTCGCCGCTTGTTATTCAAAGCTGGGGGACGATGAAAAGACAGAGGAAGAGCTTAAAAAAGCCCTGATGCTTGAGCCGGGGAATATCCAGGCACTTTACCTTTTGACCAGTTTTTATGAGAGGAAGCAGCGCCCCGAAGCCGACCGGTACCGCCAGCGTCTCAACAGTCTGCTGCGCCGGGGTCATTGATAGAGATTCTCTTCGGAGTTTCTTCAGGGTTTATTGGAAATAGCTCGTGGAATATGATATATTTACCGCGGAAGACGGAGAGGACTTATTCGCCGAAAGGAACATAATGAAAGTGCTGATAACCGGCGGGGCCGGGTTCATAGGATGTAATGCCGCGAAATATTATCATGAGCGCGGAGACGAAGTAGTGGTTGTGGACGATCTTTCGCGCAAGGGCGCGGATAAAAACCTCCAGTGGCTGGAGGGCCACGGCGGGATAAAGTTCATAAAACAGGATATCCGGGATTATTCGGGCCTGAAAAAGGCGATTTCGGGGTGCGGCAGGATCGATCTTCTGCTTCACCTGGCGGCACAGGTGGCGGTGACCACCTCGGTGAAAGACCCTAGAAGCGATTTTGATATCAACGCGCTGGGCACTTTCAATGTCCTTGAAGCGGTGAGGGATCTGGGGATAGACCCGGTTTTCATTTTTTCCTCAACCAACAAGGTATACGGAGAGATGACCGACGTTAAGGTCGTATCCGAAGAAGGAAGGTACAGATACAGCGAACTGGCCGGTGGGGTTCCCGAGGCCAGGGGGCTTGATTTTCACTCACCGTACGGCTGCTCGAAAGGCTGCGCGGATCAGTACGTTATAGACTATTCACGCATATATGGTTTGAGGACGGTTTGCATGAGGCAGTCCTGCATATACGGGCCGAGGCAGTTCGGAGTGGAGGATCAGGGATGGGTGGCGTGGTTCACCATCGCCGTGTCCCTGGGAAGACCCATAACGATATACGGCGATGGCAAGCAGGTACGGGATGTGCTTCACGTGGATGACCTTGTAGCGCTTTTTGATTCGGCTTATCAAAGAATAGACAGGGTGGGAGGGATGGCCTTCAACGTGGGCGGAGGTCCTCGCAACCAGATGTCGCTTCTTGAGCTGGTCGATATGCTGGAAAAGCTCTCGGGCAGGAAAATAGAACCCGCTTTCGAGGACTGGCGGCCCGGAGACCAGAAGATATATGTTAGTGACATAACCAGGGCAAGGGACTATCTCAGCTGGGAGCCCCGTATAAATAAAACCGAAGGGGTCGAAAAACTCTGGGATTGGGTGAACGACAATAAAGAGCTTTTCGAGGGGGTATAGATAAATGAAGAAGAAGGTTTTGATAACCGGAGGCGCGGGTTTTATTGGTTCGTTCATAGCGGACGAACTTGTCTCCGCCGGATACCAGGTCAGGATATACGATAACCTTGCCGCGCAGGTCCACGGCAAGGGAGCCGGTGCTCCGGAATACCTTAGCGAAAAAGCGGAGTTCATACGAGCGGATATATTGGACGCGGATAAATTCTACGAAGCCATGCGCGATGTGGACGTGCTCTTGCATAATGCCGCGGCCGTGGGGGTCGGCCAGTCGATGTATCAGATCCGTCATTACGTTGAGCAGAACTCACTAGGAGCGGCGGTAATACTTGATACCGTGGCCAACAGGAAACATCGCCTGGAAAAGATGGTGGTCGCCTCATCCATGTCGATATACGGTGAGGGTAAATACACCTGTCCCCGATGCGGTGCAGTTTGCCCTGGCCTGAGGGAGAGGGCCCAGATGGAGAAGGGGCAATGGGACCTGGTGTGCCCCGAATGCGGCAGCAAGCTCACCCCCGTCGGCACAGACGAGAAGAAACCGCTTAATCCGACCTCGATTTACGCGGTCACCAAAAGGGACCATGAAGAGGCTTTTCTGGCGGTGGGCAAGGCCTACAGGATACCGACCGTAGCTTTGAGGTACTTTAACGCCTATGGCCCCCGGCAGGCGCTTTCCAACCCGTATACCGGAGTATGTGCGATATTTTCCAGCAGGCTGCTCAACGGCCAAGCTCCCGTTATTTTCGAGGACGGGCTCCAGAGGAGGGATTTTATACACGTCAAGGACATAGCAAGGGCAAACCGGATCGTGATGGAAAAAAAAGAAGCCGATTACGGTGTATTCAATGTGGGGACAGGAAGCCCCAAGACCATACTTGAAGTGGCCAACATACTCGCGAGTAAGATCTGCGGAAAGGGGCAGGTCCAGCCGGAGGTTAAGAATGCCTTTCGGGCGGGCGATATAAGGCACTGTTACGCGGATACCTCGAAAATAGAAAAAACCCTGGGTTTCAAAACCGAGATACCGTTCGAGGATGGGATCGACGACCTTACCGAATGGGTGAAAGAACAGGTGTGTGAAGACAAAAGCGGCGAAGCCCTAAAGCAGTTAAAAGAAAAAGGGCTTGTCGATTGACCAGAGATAAGGCATAATATAGATATACTGGAGTAAAATTGTCTAGCTTTTTATTTTCTTACTTTACTGGTTGATCCAGTTGTGTTATAATATGCCGATCATGACCGAAAGAAGAAAACACAAAAGATATACTCTCGCATATCCTCTTGAAAGCAGAAAAAGCTATGAGAGGAAAAGGCTCGATCTGGTCGATCTGAGCAAGGGTGGGATTGCGTTCACCGCCCCGGAGAGGGTATCCGAGAACGAGAAAGTGGATATACAGATATTCCTCAAAGAGAGGATGTTCGACCTCAAGGCGGTTGTAGTCCACGCCAGGAAGATCAAAGAAAATATCTACGCTATAGGAGCCAGATTCTTTAACGCCCCTGAAGATTTCCGGGCCATCCTGGACAAAGAAGTGGAAGAGATCACCCAGCTTCACAGGGAAAACAACCTGTATAACCGGAAGAACCTTTCTTTCAGGAAAGTTTCCAGGGAATACTTGAGAAATACCCCGCCATCCAAGGCTTGAGACGGAATTTAACCGAATAAACCAAAAAGCCCCTTAAAAAAGGGGCTTTTTATCATGGTGCCGAGGGGCGGAATCGAACCACCGACACAGGGATTTTCAGTCCCCTGCTCTACCGGCTGAGCTACCTCGGCACACGCAAAATATTCATGTGCTGAATAAGTTAACACATAACCAGGTCCAAGTCAAATAAAAATACCCCTCAAAGAACACTCAAAAGGTTGGGCGCAGAGGGGTGTTTTCCAGGGGCGGGATGATGTATAATATATCTTGCTGGCACGGGAGCAAAATGGCAAAACATCTTTCGCAAAAAGCCTTCACGCTGGTGGAACTGGCGATAGTTCTTGCGGTTATAATGGCACTTATAGCCGTAGCTCTGCCCGCTTACTTCAGGTCGACTGAAACAGCCAAAAGGAAACTCTGCCTGAATCAGCAGAAAACGCTTTTTGAGGTCGCGGCGCTCTATGAGGTAGCAGAGCAGCGTTCACTTGAAGGGGCGGGTTCGCAGAAGGGCAGACTGGAAGAACTGGCTTCAGGTGGATATATAAAGGCCGATGCGGTGTTCGAATGCCCTTGCAGTCCGGCGCCGGGCGAGGATGATTACCGGATGGTCTTCGAGGAAGGCGCTATAGCCGATGTGGACTGCACGATCAGGCCCGAGAAGCACAGGTGGCCCTAGTCCCCGAATAATTGTTTCCTTGAAAAAAATCAGGATTAAGTATAAAATTTATCGCATGCACGGGGCCTGCGTAGCTCAGTTGGTAGAGCAAGGCATTCGTAATGCCTAGGTCGGAGGTTCGACTCCTCTCGCAGGCTCCATTCTTTCCGCCAGTAAAACCATGGTTCGATTCAGAGACGTCCTTTTCAGGAAGAATTTTTTCTGCCTGTGGTCCGGCCAGATAATTTCCGAGTTTGGGGACCGCCTTTTCCAGATGGCCCTTATAGCGCTGGTATATTCCAAGCACCCCGGTTCGGTCATGGCGCTTGCCAACCTTCTTTTCTTCATCATAGTGCCCGTTTTCGTGATAGGGCCCCTCGCGGGAGTTTACGTGGACAGGTGGGACCGGAAAAGGGTGATGATAATTTCCGATATCGTAAGAGGTATTCTGGTTTTTCTGGTGCCGTTCTTGGTTCGCCTTGATGTGATGGCCCCGGTCTACATAGTGGTGTTTTTGATCTTCTCGGCCACCCGGTTTTTCCTTCCGTCCAAACTGGCTTTTATCCCGGATATCGTATCCCGGGAGAAGCTCATGGTCGCCAATTCGCTTTCCAATACTACCCGGATGATAGCTACGGTACTGGGGTTCGCAGCGGCCGGGTTCATAGTCAAGTGGATAGGACACGTCTGGGGCTTCTATCTGGACAGCATAAGTTATTTCGTTTCGGCGGCGCTTATCGCGCTGATAACACCGAAAGAAAAACTCGCCAACGTGAAAGAAGAACTGGACATGACCCGAAAGATAATCGAAAAATCCATCAGGACGAACGTCTGGTCCGAGATAGTGGAAGGCTTTGGGCACATGTTCCGCAAGGACAAGATGAAGATGGTGACCAGCACTTTTTTCCTTCTTATGGCCGGGGCTGGTTCGATCTTCTGTATCATAATTGTCTTTATACAGAACTCGTTCGGTTCGGTCACCGAGGATCTGGGTATTTTCGGAGTGTTCCTCGGCCTCGGGCTTTTTCTGGGGACCATGCTGTATGCCAAATACGGCCAGCAGATATCCAAGACCAGGGCGATGTCCGCCGGGTTCATCTTCTGCGGTATTGGTATCTGCCTGTTCGCGGTCTACGCGAACCAAGATCCGCTTTTGGTGGTGGGAGGGGTGCTGATAATGCTTGTCGGCGCCGCGGCGGCCCCCATACTTACTTGTGCCAATACGCTGATACACGTTCTGGTGCCCGCTGAAGTGCGCGGGCGCATTTTCAGTTCAATGGAGGCGGTGGTGCATCTGGCGTTCCTCGTTTTCATGTTTTTGACGGCCGCGCTTTCCAAGGTCGTTTCAAATTTCATCATACTGATGACATGCGGTCTGGTGTTCACCTTTGTAGGCGTGATCGGTGTGGTATTTGCGCGGAAAAAAGAAGAAAATACTAAGGCCTGACCGTTCTTGCGGCGTTCTTCCCCGCAGGATTGAGTATCTCCTTCCAGCAGGATTGGTAAAAATTGCAGAGAGGGCAGCAGATATTTTCCTGATTGTGCTCGCCTCTGTACCATTTGGTCTCACAGGACCAGTAGTTCTGGCATTTCTCGCAACAGTGGAGTTTTTTCGGGTTTTTACGTGGCATAAGTGTTCTCTGATTTGTCTTTTAATAAGCCGGTAAAATAATTATATAACGAAAGAACCATTATTTCAACATCAAGTTTTCAGTCCCGGCCGTAACAATTGACAAAAGACACTGTATATGTATAATTAAAACTCAAATATTTTAATAATATTAAGACCAAAAGATGAAAGAACTTACTTTTCCGGGCGGCGTGCACCCGCCTTATTCCAAGGACATCAGTATAAGGGAACCGCTCAGGGAAGCTCCCCTCCCCAGCGTTGCGGTAGTGCCCCTGTCCCAGCATATAGGCAGCCCTAACCAGGCTGTTGTAAGTAAGGGTGACGTTGTTGAAGAGGGGCAGCTTATCGGCAGCAGCCCCGCGTTCATATCCGCCCCCGTACATTCTCCTATCTCCGGGACTGTAAAGGAGATAAGAAAAGCTTTTCACCCCGCACTGGGGCCGGTCATGTCCGTTGTTATCGAGAGGGACAAGTCGAAAGAGGCGAAGGATTACACTCAGGAAGATGTCGACGCGGAAGCTCTGAGCCCGGAGCAGATCATAGAAAAGGTCAAGGATGCCGGTATAGTTGGAATGGGCGGCGCGGCTTTCCCGACACACGTAAAGCTCAACGTGCCCGAAGGCAAGAAAATAGACACCTTCATAGTCAACGGTGCCGAATGCGAGCCTTATCTTACATGTGATCATGTTCTTATGACCCGCAAAACGCAGGAGATACTGAAGGGAATAGAACTAATAGCCAAAGTTCTGAAGCCGAAAGACATATATATCGGCATCGAGAACAACAAGAAGGCCGCTTTCTTCGCCTTCCAGAAAGCCATCAAGAAAGCCACCCGCAAGGTCTTATCGGATATACATCTTGTTCCGCTGCACACGAAGTACCCGCAGGGCGGAGAGAAGCAGCTTATCCAGGCCATCTCAGGCAGGGAGGTCCCTCCGGGGAAGCTCCCCCTGGATATAGGGTTCCTCGTTCAGAACGTGGGAACGATCAACGCCGTTTATGAAGCGGTACATATGCGTAAACCCCTCATAGAAAGGGTGGTAACCATATCGGGTGATTGTATAAACAGGCCCGGGAATTACCTGATAAGGGTGGGGGCGACTATAAAGGATATCATAGAGCAGTACGGCATCGAGCTTTACCGGGACCCCGAGAAGGTCATAGTCGGCGGGCCCATGATGGGCTTCGCGCAGCCCACGCTTGAGGTGTCGGTCCTCAAGAGCACCAGCGGCATACTGTTCCTCTCGGAGAACCTGGCGAAGACACCGCCTGAAGAAAAGTGCATAAGGTGCGCCAAATGCGTGGACGTCTGCCCGGTGAGGCTGCTGCCCACGGAACTTATGAACAACGTCAAGAACGGTAACTGGCCGGAGGTCAGGGAACTTAACGTGGCCGATTGCATAGAGTGCGGAAGCTGCGCATATATCTGCCCGTCCAGGATACCGCTGATCCAATATATCAAAGAAGGTAAAGAGGTCCTCGTAAGAAAGAAAATGAGATGAAGAAGCTCGCAATAAGTGTTTCTCCACATATAGTTTCGCCGGTCGATACCCGCTACATGATGAAGGGTGTTCTAATAGCCCTGCTACCGGCGATATGTGCCGGCGTCTGGTTCTTCCGGTTAAGGGCGGTGGGTGTTATTCTCGCCTCGCTCGCCGGATGCGTGGTCACCGAATACCTCCTGCAGAGATTCAGGGGCAGGAAGATACGTATTGACGACATGAGCGCGGTGGTGACGGGCATATTGCTGGCGCTTGTGCTTTCACCGGCCATCCCGCTGTGGATGGCTTTTCTGGGGGGTGTCTTCGCCATAGCTCTTGGCAAGGAGGTTTTCGGGGGGCTGGGGCACAATATTTTCAATCCCGCTCTTTTGGCCAGGGCGTTCCTTATGGCGGCATTCCCCGTGGCGCTCACTACATGGTCCCGGCCCATAACTCTGGACGCGGTGACGACCGCCACGCCCCTGGGACTGGCCAAGTTCGACGGGGTTATGACCCCTTACGCGGATCTCTTCCTGGGCAATATCGGCGGATGTATAGGGGAGACCTCTTCACTGGCCATTTTACTGGGCCTTGCGTATTTACTGCATAAGAAAGTGATCGATTACCGCATTCCCGCATCTTATCTTCTGACGGTATTCGTTTTCGCGGGTGTGCTGCATCTTGTCGATGCGGATAAATTCATGCCGCCTCTTTTTCATTTGCTTGCGGGGGGTCTCATGATAGGCGCCGTCTTCATGGCCACAGATCCGGTGACCTCGCCGATAACGGCAAGGGGAAGGTGGATATTCGGCATAGGCTGCGGGCTCATAACCATGATTATAAGGATCTGGGGCGGTTTGCCGGAGGGGGTCATGTACTCGATCCTTCTTATGAACGCCTGCACGCCAATAATTAACAAGTTCACAAGGCCCAGGAGGTTCGGGCTTGAAAAAGGGAGAAAGGCGTGAAGATATTCTCCAAGGACAGCGTATTCGGGATGATACTGGCTCTGGCGGTGGTGGGGATCGCTTCCGGCGCCGTGCTGGTCCTGGTATATAATTATTCCATGCCCAAGATAAAGGTCAACGTTAACGCTGAAACCGACAGAGGCATAAGAAAACTTTTCTTTGACGCTTCCAGGATAACCTATGACAAGGAAGAGAAGATCTACAGGGTTGAAGATGAAACTGGTAAACTGCTGGGGTACGCTTTCATCGCCGAGGGCAACGGCTACCAGGGCGTGATCAAGCTTCTCGTAGGTGTCAATGCCTCTCTCTCGGAGATAATGGGTATCGAGGTCCTCGAGTCGCAGGAGACACCCGGGCTGGGAGCCGAGATCGCCGAACCGGACTTCAGGAAGCAGTTCGCCGGGCTTTCTACGGCGCACCCGATCGAACTGCTCAAAAATCAGGAGCCCACCAAGAAATACCAGGTGGAAGCCGTGACCGGCGCGACGATCTCTTCGAGGGCGGTGGTGAGCTCGATCAACAGGAAACTGGAAAAAGTACGCAGGGTGCTGAGAAAAAAATGACAAAGGATTTTTTAAAAGGTTTATGGAAAGAGAACCCCGTTTTCGTGCAGGTTCTGGGGATGTGCCCGACGCTTGCGGTGACGACCAAGGCGATCTTCGGGCTGTCCATGGGGCTGGCGACGACCTTCGTGGTGGTCTCCTCCGGTGTCGTGGTATCCGCCATAAGGCGGTTCGTTCCCAACCAGGTCAGGATACCCATGTTCACCGTGATCATCGCCACGTTCGTGACGGCGGCGGACTACTTTTTGAAAGCGAACTTTTTCCAGATAAGCAAGGCCCTCGGCCCCTATGTGCCGCTTATCGTGGTCAACTGCCTCATCCTCGGCAGATCGGAGGCCTTCGCCTCCAAGCACGGGGTTTTCAGGTCCTTTCTTGACGCTGCGGGGATGGGTGCGGGGTTCACATGCGCTCTTGTGATACTGGGTTCAGTGAGAGAGCTTCTGGGCTCGGGAACACTTTTCGGTCTGCCGGTAATGTGGGAAGGGTTCACCAAATGGGTGGTCATGGTCCTGCCCGCCGGAGCTTTCATAACCCTGGGGCTGCTGGTGGGGATCTTTAACATTATAGACAAAGCCGTGAAAAAGAAAAAGGCGGCATCAGCCGGGAAATAATCCATTATGGAAAAACTCATTCTGATACTCATAGCGGCAAGCATAACCAATAATTTCGTGCTTACCTATTTTCTGGGGATATGCCCGTTTATAGGCGTCTCCAATAAAATGGACAGCGCGGTCGGACTGGGGATGGCCACCACTTTCGTGATGACGATGGCGGCGACGGTGACCTGGCTTATTTACTATTACATACTCGTTCCATATAACCTGGTCTTCCTGCAGTATGTCACGTTCATAATCGTAATTGCCAGTTTCGTGCAGTTCGTGGAGATGTTCATCCGGAAGATGTCGCCTCAGCTTTACAAGGCTCTGGGGATATTCCTGCCGCTTATAACCACCAACTGCGCGATCCTGGGGCTGACGCTTTTCATGGTGCTGAAGGACTATAACTTCATCGAGGCCATTGTTTACGGTCTGGGAGCGGGGATAGGTTTTACCATAGCTTTAGTTCTGATGGCGGGTATCCGTGAGCAGCTGGAGTTCTCGGACATACCCGGGCCTCTTAAGGGTGCCGGGATAACCTTGATACTCGCGGGAATGCTCGCGCTGGCCTTCATGGGATTCGGAGGGATAATAAGTGGATAATCTTATACTGGCGGCAATATTGAGCATGGCGGGTCTTTCGGTGGCTTTTGCGGCCGTACTGGCCTTTGCCGACAAGAAGCTCCGAGTGGAAGAGGACCCGCGCATAGCCGAGGTCCTTAAACACCTGCCGCATGTTAACTGCGGGGCGTGCGGGTACCTGAACTGCCATGATTTCGCGGAGCATGTCATCAAGGAGGGAGAAGACCCGGCCAAATGCAAACCCCTCGGGGAGGAAGCCCAGCAGATGCTTTATGATTACCTGGGCAAGGAAGGAAAGGAAAAGTTCCCCAGAATAGCCCTGGTCCATTGCGCTGCCGAATACGAACACAAGAAAACGGATACGGTGTATACGGGCGTTAAGACCTGTATCGCCGCCAACGCGGCTTTCGGCGGAGGCATGGAGTGCGAGTACGGGTGTATGGGTTTCGGAGACTGCGTGGAGGTCTGCCCCTTCGGCGCGATGCATATGGAGAAGGGCCTCCCGCGCGTAGATGCGGAAAAATGCACAGGCTGCGGGAAATGCGCCGAAGCCTGCCCCAGGGGCATCATAAGCATACAGCAGAAGAAATACGACGATCTCTATTACGTGGCGTGCTCATCGCATGACGACATGATGAGGGTAAGAAAGATCTGCTCGGTGGGGTGTATCGCGTGCGGTATCTGCGAAAAGCTTTCGCCTGAGAAGTATTTCGAGGTCAAGGACAATCTTTCCTATCCGAATTTCGAGAAACAGTCGGACCGGGAAGAACTTGAGAAAATAGCGCCCAAATGCCCGACCAAGGTCATAAAAAAAGCGTAAGCAGGATCAATGAACATAGCGGTTTTCGTATCAGGTAACGGCAGCAATCTGCAGGCCCTGCTGGATGAGGCTTCCCGGGGCAGGCTCTCCGGGGGAGAGATCAAGCTGGTGGTATCTGACAAAAAAGAGGCTTTTGCCCTTGAGCGCGCCGAAAAGGCCGGGGTAAAGACACTTGTAAAAGAAGCGGATCCGTCCCAATCCCGTGAGGAATACGATCGCCAGATCGCCGAACATCTCGAAAAAGAAAAAATAGATCTGATCGTGCTTGCCGGGTTCATGAGGCTTTTGAGCGAGCGGTTCGTGAATAGATACCGCGGTCGGATAATGAACGTCCATCCGGCGTTACTGCCTTCGTTCAAGGGTACCCACGGAATAAGGGACGCCTTGGACTACGGGGTCAAGGTGACCGGCGTTACCGTGCATTTCGTGGACGAAGGGCTTGATTCGGGACCGGTGATAATGCAGGAATGCCTGGAGATCAGGGAGAATGAATCCCTGGACTCGCTGGAAGAGAGAATACACGAGCTGGAACACCGGATGTACCCGGCCGCTGTCAGGTCTTTCGTTGAAGGCCGCATTAAGGTCGAAGGAAGAAAGGTCACTATATTACAGGACAAATAAGAAAAGGAGAACAGATATGTCTACGAAGATAAAGGAAGTAAAAGGACGGGAGATCATGGATTCCAGGGGCAACCCCACCGTTGAGGTGGACGTCGTGCTGGAAGATGGTTCCTTAGGCAGGGCCGCCGTTCCCAGCGGCGCTTCTACCGGGGAACACGAAGCGGTCGAGCTTCGTGACGGGGACAAGACCAGGTACATGGGAAAAGGCGTTACCAAGGCCGTCAGTAACGTTAACGGACAGATCGCCTCGAAGGTAAAAGGCATGGACGCTGTTGACCAGAAAGCGCTGGATGAAGCGCTCATAGAACTTGACGGAACCCCCAACAAGGCGAAAATGGGGGCCAACGCCATACTCGGGGTCTCGCTTGCCGCCGCCAAGGCCGCGGCTGCTTCAAAAGGCCTTCCGCTGTTCAAATACATCGGGGGAGATGACGCGCGCATACTGCCCATACCCATGATGAACATCCTTAACGGGGGTGAGCACGCGGACAATAACGTGGACCTCCAGGAGTTCATGGCTATGCCGATTGGCGCCTCGTCCTTCAAAGAGGCCCTCAGGATGGGCTCTGAGGTCTTTCATAACCTTAAGAAGATCCTCCATGCGATGGGTCTTGCCACTTCCGTGGGGGACGAAGGGGGCTTCGCGCCCAACCTTCAGTCAAACGAAGAAGCGGTCGAGGTGATAATAAAGGCCATTGAGCAGGCGGGCTATCAGCCGGGCAAGGACATATCCATAGCGCTCGACCCGGCATCCAGTGAATTCTACAAGGACGGCAATTACGTCCTGAACGCCGAGAAGGATCCGGAAAAAAGTCCCGAGAAGATGGTGGATTTCTATAAACAGTGGGTTGAAAAATATCCCATAGTTTCGGTGGAGGACGGTATGGCCGAGGACGACTGGGACGGGTGGAAGAAGCTCACCGAAAAGATCGGGAGCAAGGTCCAGCTTGTAGGGGATGACCTCTTTGTGACCAATACCGAAAGGCTGAAAGAGGGAATAGAAAAGGGCATCGCCAATTCCATACTCATCAAGGTCAACCAGATAGGCACGCTTAGCGAAACCCTTGAAGCGATAAAGATGGCCAAGGAGGCGGGCTACACGGCGGTCATCTCGCACCGTTCCGGGGAAACCGAAGACACCACGATAGCGCATCTGGCGGTAGCCACCGGGGTGGGTCAGATCAAGACTGGCTCGACATCGCGCACGGACCGGGTGTGTAAATACAACGAACTTCTGCGCATCGAGGAAATGCTCGGGGATAAAGCGCTTTACGGCAGCACCGTATGGGAAAAAAGAGGATAATAATATACGGGATATCGGTTCTTGCTCTTTTAGCCGTTATATTCCTTCCGGGGTATTCAGAGCTTCACAGGCTCAAAGAGGATAACGACCAGCTTAGAAGTCGTATATCCCTCCTGGAGGAACATAACGAGTTGCTTAAGGAGGAGATGCAGAAACTGAAGCAGGACCCGGACTACATAGAGCGGAAGGCCCGCACAAAACTGGGCATAGTGAAAAAAGGCGAGATAATCTACAGGAAAGACCACGGCGGGGAATGATGAGACTCTGGGACCGTAAATTCCTGGACAATAAATCCAAGTATATCGGGCAGGCCCTTCTTGGGGGGCTTGCCGTTGGCATTGCCCTGCAGGTTTTCGACGTTGTCAATAAGCCTGTTATCATAGCTTCTTTCGGGGCCAGCGCCTTTATCGCTTTTACAATGCCCCACCAGTCCATATCCCGCCCAAGGTGTCTTATAGGGGGCTATGCGCTCGGGCTCATATCCGGGGTGATACTGAGCAATCTGACGGTTTTCCCGGCTGAAACCTACCTTTTGCAGAAAGAGATCGAAATAACGGGCGGGGCGATAGCCGTTGCTCTTGCGATGTTCATGATGGCGATAACCAATACCGAGCATGCACCTGCCACGGGAGTCGCTCTGGGCCTTGTTATTAACGAATGGGACCTTATGACTCTGGTCCAGATCATGGCCGGTATTATTATCATATCCCTTATACAGAGAATGCTCAAGCCTTGGATGATCGACCTTATAGATTAGGAAGTTTTCTCTTTAAGGAAGGACCTGACCTGGTCTATCCCTTCCAGTCCCTGTGTAGCGCCGTGTGAGGAACAGATGATCGCCGAAACCGCTGAAGCGAACCGCAGAGTCTGCTTTATCTTTTTACCGAAAGCGTCACTGCCGTTTTTTGTATAGCTGTAGATAAGGCCCGCCGTGTAAGCGTCCCCGGCGCCTATGGTGTCCGAGACGCTTACCCTGAAAGCCGGCTGTTCTATTCTTTTCGTGCCGTCCCAGAAAAAAGAGCCCTTCCCGCCCCTGGTCACTATGATTGCGCCCTTGAGGCTTCTCGCGATCTTTTTCAGGGCTTTATCGATGGATCTTGCCTGGGTTACGTTGAGAGCGTCTTCTTCGCTGAGCTTGAGCAGGTCGACGTAGGCAAGGATCTTTTTTATCCTTTCCCGGGCTTTTCTTTTAGTGGGTATCTTCCTTGCCCGCCAGTTGGGGTCGTACGTTACGAAGACCTTTTTTTCTCTTGCCATGCGGAGCCTTTTCATGACGGGCCCGAAAAAGGCGTCGCTGTAAGAGAAGAAAGAACTTGTATGGAACAGTGCGGCGGACTTGAACGGCACCCGGCAAAGATGCCGGGCGGTGTCCTTGTGGCGTTTGCGCTTACCGTAAAAGAGATATGAGGAATCTCCCCGTGGGTCTATCTGCGCTATGGCAAGCGGGGTATTTATGTTCTTGTCCTTTACTATATGGCTAGTGTCGATATTCTTGTTGTTGAGTATCTCAATGAGGGAGTTACTTAAAAAGTCCGTCCCCAGCCTTGTCATGAGCATGACCTTAAGCCCCAGAAGGGAAAGGATGATAGAGGTGTTAGTGGCCGACCCGCCGGGGAAGGCCTCGAGACTTATGCCGCGGGGGCCTTTATCCAGCACCAAGTCGAACAGGGCTTCTCCGCAGCAAATGATCTTCTTTTTTTCAGGCTTGGACATATACCAGCAATAATAGCACACAAATATCCACATAACAAGCAGGGCATAGTAACAAAAAACACTTATTCCAAGCTTTTTATTGACATAACTAACTTTTTTATGGTATAATTTGGCTTCGGCTGTAACTATATAAGGATAACTATATATGACAATCTTTATTATATTAATAGGTACCTGGTAAATCATTATGATGAACATATATAAAAATTGCAGAACCTGGACCAGGATGATCTCGCTGGGCGTGGTCTTTTTATTCCTCATCAACCAGCATTCGTTCGCTTTTGGCCAGATCTCCCGCGCGGAGAACGCATCTACGCTTTCTCCGGTATCACGCATAAAACCCGTAATTACCCTTGAGGAGCGCAACGGAAGGATCATCCTTCTGGAAAACGATGAAGAAAAAAAACGTTTCACCTCCTCCTTTCAGCGGGATGCCGGATTTATATATCTCAGCACGCTGATTACACAGGTTCTAAACAGGTTCGGTCCCGCCACGAGCGCCGAGGTGGTCAAGAACCTTATCAGGGATCACCTATCCCACGTTGATATGGGCCCTTTCAGGTGGCAGAAGCTATACAAGGAAGGTGAGGTCTTCTGCCTGCCGTACGTGAGAGAGGACGGGCAGAAGCAGCTTCTCAGGTTCTCTTTCGCCCGGGGCGAAAAGGCCAGCTTTCCCGATACCGTCATGCTGAAGTTCGACGACCGAACGCGATCGCTGCTTGAAGACCCTCTTATAGGGAACAAGAGGGATCTGCGATTCGATCTTTACACGGATCTGCCCGATGAGCGGAAAAATTCGGAACTGTTCGAACTGATAAGAAAGATGAACGATGATTTCGGCACGAGGAGCCTCCAGACGGATGCTTCCTTCAAAATGGCTCTGGATGTTATCTGGGGCAGGCCTGATCACGGGCAAATAAAGAACGCCATGATAGCCTCGGACCGGGAAGGCAGACCTGTCGGCATTTACTGTTTTTCGGTCTCTTCTGATCCGGCCGAGCCGATCGCCTGGGCCGACGGCATCTATGTTAACGAAAGCGACCGGGGCAGGGGAGCGGGAAGAACCCTCAGGGAAGTTCTTCTTGATCACCTTAAGAGTTCGGGAGTTAAAGAGTTCAGGATAGGCGATACAGAGAACGACCATCCGGGAGTGCGCCTGGGCGGTGCCGCGCAGGCCATAACGAGATCCTTTGTTGAACGGCACCATGATGCGGTTATACATATCCGGTTCTATCCTGATGGCAGTATCTGGGAGGTCTCTGTGGACCTTGAACAGGTGGAGCCGCTTTATAAGTACCGGACCGGTGACGGGGATATGCCCGCGGTGATGATGGCCAAATCGGACCTGTATGACTGGCTACAGTATATACCGACCCACGAGAAAGAACACCACAGGGTGATCAACAGTGCGTGGGAACAAATATGGAACGAGGAATATGACCTTCCCGGCGATGACGATATAGTCAGGGATATACGGGACCGTCTTGGTCCGGATGATGAGAATATACCGCTTCATGTGCAGTGTCCCCCGCAAAAGAAGCTTTACGATCGGATATACCAGTTGGATAGATCCTTCCGGGAACGAGAAGGCAAGAGGCTTTTCCCGCCAAGAGAGGATTTCAGGCTTTTAACCCACGCGGGGACATGGAGAGAGGCAGATGGCGCTCCCAGAAGTTTTAATCTTCTGATACCGCGTGAGGAACTCGACTTCATTAGATGGCTGAAGAAGAATGAAGATGCCGCCTATAGTGACTGGCTTGACCATGAAGCAACCCACCTTATGGACCGTTCGATGAAGAAAAAGGGCCGCGAGTTGTCCGAGAGCGTAATAAGCGACCTTTACCCGGTAAGGCGGCTTGTAAGAGTATACGCTGATTATCAGGCCGAAAAAGCTCTTGCCGGTTTTGATATGGGAGCGTATCTCGAAAAGCTTGACGCGCCCGCCCTGCAAGGACACTATTTTCCCGGGTTCATGCTTTTCGAAGACAGGGTGGACTCGATCATACATGATATGGTGAGAACTGGCGCACCCGCCAGACACCAAATGTACCTGAAACTGCTCGGCGACCTTGCGGCTGACTTTGCGTATGAGCCCGGAAAGGGAGTGCGCGGTCCTTCCAGCCGCGCCTTGTATGTGATCCAGGCCGCGTCAGAAAGAGGATATTTCACTGTCACGCCCGACCTGAGAGCGATGTCCTGGCAGGGGAGATACCAGCCGGGCATGTACCAGGGAGAGCATCTAAAACTGAAAGCGGATGCCAGAGAGGCCGCGTTGAAAGAGCTGGCGCTTTTTTACCGCAGGATCACCGCCGAGGCGCTTAAGGCCTTTTCCAGACGTCCGGAAAAGGTCGCATCCTGCCTGGACCTGGAGTTCATTTACCCGGCTTTCTATTTCGGTATCCTGGATGTCGTGAGAGCGGATTCGGAAAATTATTCGGAAGATGTCGAAGTGCGCCGTGCCGCCGCGGGGACTCTGGCGGACCTTATCCGGACAAGGACTTTGTACTTAAGCGCTATTAAAGGCATGGAGAAAGCGACCGGAAGCGTTCTCTTTGCGGGGGGCGCGGGCGGGGAAATGGCTATCAGGGAAAACAACCGTATGATAGTGGACAGTATCGGCAGGGTCGTGCTTGGAGAAGACCCCATGGAGAAGGATCTCAGGGTCAGGAATGTGCTCCTAAAAGTCCTGTCCGAACATGTCGACAGAGGAATGTATGACTCGCTTGTTCTGGTGGAATCGCTTTTCGAGACCTGCGGGGATACCGAGGAATCTGACTATAATCCCCTTAAGGGGGCCATTACCGCTCATCTGGTCCGGGCCGTGCTCCGTAACGGTGAAGCCTCTTCGATAAAATACCTCAGGCGCCTGGCGCGCAAAAAGCGTTCTCATACTTCCGCGGTCATCAGGCTCGCGCTGGAAGGCGAAGAGGCAGGGAAAAAGTCCGGCAAAGGAGGCGCGGGGCTCTACGGTCTAGCTTTTCCCGGGGTGGTGCTCGCTTACTCGGCCGGTGAAGATCTTTATCCCGTCATTGATGCGATCCTCGGCGTCTCCCTGCTCGTAGGCGTGCCGTTGCTTTTATATCATGCGCTCCGTCTGGGCGCGGCCGTCATGATCACAATGAGACCCCGTCATCGCGTGATCGCAGAGCTGGCCCTGGGCGGGGT
>WJMH01000017.1 GCA_014728045.1 Candidatus Omnitrophota bacterium | reverse complement strand
ACACCCAGCTGATCGGCGATCTCTTTGGCAAGTTCATCGGAGGAAAGGCTTTCGTTGATACTCTCCCTTTTCTCCTCGTCCAGGATACGAGTACCCGGCCTGTCCATTCTCACCTTCGTGCTCATCCTTCTTCTGTAATGCTGCCTTTCAGCACCGGAAGCGTCACGGATACGTGTTAGGCCCCCTTCCCTGCTGAGAGTAATATGGGCCTGTTCAAGCCCCATACCTATCACGACCTTATCCCCGCCTTTGGACACGACCTGTATATCTTCTATGAATTCGTCGAACTCCTCCGGAGAAACGGGATCAAAGGGCATGTTCTTTATCTGCCGCGGGGTCAGTGAATCGTACTTTGACCTGTAGGCCTGTCTCCATATCCCTTTAATTCCTTCAAGATCCTTACCCTCCAGCACGGTCTCACCCAGAGCGTGATATATGGCGGTCTTCATGTTGTTGATATCGCCGTCGGTGGAATAGAAATAGGCCTCGACCGCGAGCTGATATTTCCCGGAATCGAGAAGCTCCTGATAGGGCTTTTTCTTTCCGGTGAGTATCGCCACATACGGACGTTCTTTATCCTTCTCGAATTTGGGAACTATGACAAGGTAGGAAAGTTCCTCGTCCTCCATAAGTTTGGTAAGCCCCTTGGTGTGGTATCCTCCTGTCACCAGCGCCGCCACCTTGGCCCCTTCGGAGCTCATGTAACGGACGGTGTTGGCGAGCATGGCCTGGTTCCTGCTTTCTGCTATGCGGTAGAACTCCAGGGCCTGATCGAAACCCGAAAGTATACGGGAGATATCACAATCACCTAAGGTGACCCTGTATTTACGGCAGAGGTCCCTGAGACACCCTGCGAAACCGGCCGGCGTGTAATCCTTACGGTTGGCGTTTATGTACTCGGCGTCACCGTTGGTCAACTCCATGCTGTAAAGCTTCCTGAGGAGCCTTGCCATCTTAACCGTTCTATAAAGACGCTTCTCATCATCATTGCGGTAGATCTTATCCAGAAGGCTTTCCTCGAAAGCCTCTATCTGGTGATACATCCTGAAAATATCTATGGTCTCGTAAAGTGAAACGTATTTAGTGAAAGCTATAAGGTTCTCATAGCCTTTTGTTCCTATATGGTGTTTTTCGGCGAGATTGGCCAGATAGCTGTGGAAACCGCCCTGGGAGATCTTGTTGTTCTTGAAATCGACCGACTTGAGGACCAGCGTCTCCAGTTCCGCTTTTTCCATCAGGCCGCTGAGCTTATCAATAAGAGCGCGCCTCTCCTGATTGGCCTTGACGAAATCTATCGCCTTCTCCAGTTTCACGGTGTTAAGCAGTTTATTGAGCTCATCGTAACGGGAGCTATCGATGTCGAGACTGGCCGCCATGTCGCTGACCTGTTCCCAGTATTCGGTGAAACTGATCTTTCCGTCCCTGTGATCGCGGCTTTTGTCAATGAATTCCCTGAGCCTGTCAGAATATACTTTTTCTTCGAGCTGCGTGAGATTCTTCTGGTAAGAGATCACCATACTGACAAGCTCGGCGCGTTTATCAGCCACGCCGCAGAAACTCTCGACGTTCTTCCTGTACATTTCTTCGTCCTCGACACCGTACAGGCAGATATCCTTATCGCGAGTGACCGCGAAGAATTCACCCGCGCTCATGCGTCCTTCACGCATCAAAAAGTCAGCCGTGTGTTCGCGTATCTTCTCATCCGGGAAGGTCTTGAGAACCGAAGTATCCAAAAGCCCTTTCGCTCCTTCAAGAGCGACGAAATTAAGCTCATAGTTCGCTGCAAGTGAATCAAGCAGCTTTATGATGGAATACTGTGCTGAAAGGGACGCGTGAGCGTCCTGTATCTGAATAACGACCTCGTCACCGCCGTTAAGATGGGCCTTTTGTTTCTGAGCGACGTCATTGGGTATGTCAAAATCACGGCCGGTATTGTAACCGTCATAATCATAATCATGTTTAGTTCCCTTTAATGCAGTGGACCAGACGGCTTCCCCGCCCGTGGCCCAAACTACCTGCTGATGAAGGAACAGCCCTATGACGATCAGTGCAACTGTTTTTATGAATCGCATGTGCCTGGACTTGAAAGTCGATATCCCAGGCATTACCTCGCCGCCGGAGGCGGCTGTATTAGGTAAGACTGTGCTGTCCGATCCTTTATTATGCCAAGCTTTCATATTTTGTTTACCTCGCTGTTATACGCCTTTCTGGCTTTTTTTTCGTTTAATAGATAAATGATAGCACATTTTAGTTCTCCGTTCAACTAAAATGTTCTACCTTTTTTGTCCTCTAACCAGTACAGCGTATCCTTTCACTTAGTTGCTTTCCTTAACCCTAACTCGCATCTTGAAACTCTTAACCCAACCTATAGAAATCTGTTAAACTGGCTTTTTTATTTCTCAACCTTAGTAACAGTATAGCATGGTCTCCTTCCTATGTCAACTACCTATTAACTGGCTATTTTATATCCTAATTTGTTTGTGGCGATGCAGGATATTTCCTTCTCCCCGCACCTCCTGCGGCCTACCTCCATAAGCCTTAAAGCCTCCCGATCCGCAACCCGCGCGGGGCGCGTAGCGCCTCGCACGGATCACGGATTAGGCCTTTATGAGCACCTGTTTCACGAACCTGTCGTGGTAACGCCTGATCTCTTCCTCAAGATCCACGGGTCTTGAGAACGGCAGGTATTCGTACAGACCGGGGATCAACATCCTCAATCCCTGGATAGTGTAATCCATGTCACCGTCCTCGCGGGATATCAAGAGGTTCACGAATACCTCGTACTGGTTGATCGTGCTCGGGGCGTCCGAAGCCATGGTGATCTGCAGTATCGCTTCCTTTTGGGCGGCCTCATCGTATACCAGCCTGCCCTTGATGCAGCGTATGCCGGTATTACCCGCCGTGGCATCCTTGTATTCGGTCCTGAGCATGCTGTAAAGCTCGCTTGAAGTGTATTCGCCCTCTTTGCCTCTGTTCTCGAGTATGATAATGTCATCCTCGGAGACAACGCCTTCCAGCATCCATATTTCCATCAGTTTTTCCTTGAACCGGCTTCTTTCTTCATCGGTATCGGCGTTCTCGGGTGCTACGACGAAGAACTTGTCAAGATTAGCATCCAGCATACGGTTTACTCCCTGCACCTTGCGCCTTCTGCGTATCTCAAGTCCCGGCGGTATGACCGCAGCGCCTTTACCCTCCATCAGGGTCTGTCCGTCTGCAAAATGCACCAGATAATGCTTTCTGGCATTTTCCTGCATCCGGTCTAGATACTCAATACGGTTGGTCTCTTCGGCACGCTGGGCGATGAACGATTCATATGCGTTCTCTATCCGTATCTGGCGCATGCTTTTTTCGCTCAGCCTGTAGGACTGGCTGTGTGGTAAAGCCCGGATGATTATCCCCATGATATTCTCAAGTTCGTTGATATCATTTATGGCCTGTATGCTCGACTCGGTCAGATCCGTCATCCCGGGATCGGTCAGCGAGAGGATGTCCCTCCTGGCCTTGTTCACGAAATCACAGACGAGTAGCCTTATCTGCTCCACGGCGTCCCCCCGGTCCTCGATGCCTTCGATTATGTCATCGGATATAAGCGCATTGATACATTTTGCGCCCCGGGTCTGTATGGTAAGATCCTCCATCATTTCTTCCACCCTTATTGAGGAACGAACCTTGATAACGGCCGAGACCCCCGGGATGTCCTTGATCTGGTCGATGGCCGTCTCGTCGAGCTTCTCATAAAGTTTTGAGGGCACGCCCAATGCCACCTCGAAATCACTTGCTCTATAAGCGGACTGGTTCTCCTGCGCGAGCATGCGGAACTGGAAAGCTTTATCCTCACTTGTCAGCCAGCTGTTCTGTGCCCCCGCGACACCCCTGGCATCGGCTATCACTTCGGCAAGCCGCTGGTCTACGAACGGACGAAGCTTCCCGTCCGTGCCGCGTGAACGCTTCTCCACTATGAGCAAATCCCTCAGAGCTTCTATTGCTCTGGTATCCCTGATATGTTCGGTCTGGTTGAACCTCTTCCAGATAAACCCGTTGAAGATCGCGAAAGTCTCGCTGAAGCTCTCCACCTTGCCGTTCATGCGGTTGCGATTGTTACCCTGCTCGAAAATATCGGATATTATGAGGACGGTCGAAAGAAGTTTAACCTGCATGGCTCGCTCGTGGCTGATCCTGCCTTCTTCTTCCATCTGATTGAGCCTTTCCTCCAGGCTGTTGTAGTCGTGATGGTATTTGACCAAAATCTCGAATTCCACCGGGACTTCAAGCTTGTTCTCCCGTAGTATCTCCACGCTCCTTCCGCCATGGTCGAACAGGTTCCTTGAGACCATCTCTTCCTCCATGCTCAGGGAGTCTTCCTTCTGCCTGCCCAATGCCACATATTTGATATACATTCGGTAAACCGGATAAAAATCGCTCGTTTCCTTCGCCTGCTTGAGATTCTGGATAAGTTCCTCCCTGGGCAGGTTATCATAGGTAAGCGCCTTGGTATTCGCCCAGTTCAGAAGTGATATCCTTGTCATCTCGACCCTGTCTTCGTCATGCTCGTGTATGCCGGCGGTGATTCTTTCACGGACATCCTTAAGGGCGGGGTTATATTTTTCTCTCGCACCGATATCATGCGCAAGGGCGGCCCTGGCCAAAAGTTCCATGGATCCATCGGTGATCCGGACGCCTTTTTGCCTGAGACGTTCAGCCACCAGAATAGCTATCCTTTGAACGCGTCTGCTATGCTCACTGATATTCTCTCCCGCTTCATCAAGCAGCTGCTGGATGAGATGCAGCCCCTGTTCGCCCATCACGTTACGCTTTTTGAAATCCGGAATGGCCTTCGAACCCTTTTGGGGTATCAATATCGAGCGGCGCCGTATATTATCCGTTATCGTCTTGAATATCTTGAGGTTCTCCTCGTCCTGGAGGGTCTTTTCATCCAGGATGTTGCCGAGTTCAAGGTATTTCGCACCAACGGTGGTCGACAATGTCCCGTCCGGGAACACGAACAGGTATGCCTTGTCATGTTCGGGCGGGCTGTAACGCACCTTTATATCCCTGAATTCTCTCTGTATGGTCTTTGCCAGGTCAACGAACCTGCCATATTCCATCAGGAACGGGTCGTTCTGTATATCCCTTTCCTTCTGGGACCTGCCGATACGTTTGTAATAGTTCAATTTCCATTTGAAACTGTTAAGCCCCTTAATAGCCCTCCTGAGGAGAAAACCGATCTTGCGTATATAACCTTTATTGCGTTCGGTGACCACCGTAAGGATCTGCACTTCCTTGTCCGGATATTTTCTTTTCAATATCTCCAGGACACGCATGACTGCAGCAAAATGTCCGGGTTTTCTGTTCCTGGCATTGGTCTTGTCATCATAACCGTCAAGGGAAAGCGATATCATGTCCACATGCGGCATGATCCGATCCGCCCTGGTCTCGTCCATGAACATGCCGTTGGTGAAAAGCCATGTAGTTATGCCCTTCTGTTTGGCGTAGACCAGAAGATCCCTGAGATGCTTTTCAAGCATTGGTTCCCCTCCGGTGAACACCATACGCCTCATACCGTTCTCGTACATGACGTCTATCATTCTTTTCTGGACTTCAAGCGTCATTTTGGCGTACTCATCACTCTCAGGTTCAATGCTTCTGCTGGTGCCGTCCTCGAAAACCACGGTAAGCTTTTTCAGCATCGTACCGTCGTCACTAAGGTCAAAGAACTTGAGTTTCGAGATCCCGGTTGTTATGTCTTGTGAAGCGAAATATATGCTTAGCTTCCGTTTTATGATATTCACTTCGCGCGCGAGACCGCCGTTATCCTCTAATTTTTCAACCGTCTCTCCATCTTTTCCACGGTAGTGGACCACTCCCTGCCGGAAATCCACCCGTTCAATTCTCTCATCATCCGGAGCGAATATCCTGTGTCTGGGCATATAAGAACCCCAGCATACGGGGCAGTTCAGGTTGCATGCGTATGTCACCATCAGATCCATGCTCGAAGGAAGAAGACCTATGCCCTCCGATTCATAAAAATGTCTCTGCACCTGACCTACGATCGACTGCAGTACGTCCCCGTAAAAGCTCAGGGTGGTTTTTGAAAGTACCTCATGTGCTTTCTCAAGTCCGAACCTGTCTCGCTCCTCTTTATCGAGGAGAACCCATATCCCGCTCATCTGGAGCGGACCGGTCAGCTTTCCATATCTTTCTTTAGACTCGGGGATACGGTTAGAGGCCGTCCTCGGGTAAAAGAACACCCTGATAAGACCGTTCTTCTCCTTGCTTATGAACTTGTCCACTTCATAGCCGGCGTTCCTGATAACGGCCTCCAGGTCTGCGCATCTTTTGGCGAAAATACCCGCGTTCCTGGTACTTCCGGAAACCATGAAAGCGGCTATGGCGTGGTCCCTGTCCGGGTAATCTTTCACCAGATGCACGACACCTTCGCCCTTCCTGTCCCTGCATATGGGAAGGGTCTCATACTCCTCAACAGGAGCCGGATCGCTCCTTTTGAACATATGTACATGAAGGTGTTCGGGATAACTGGTGCCGAGACTGCTGGGCCAGCTTACCTGATACCCTCTGAGGTTCTTGAGCATCTGAAATATGTCATAGTATATTTCATAACCGGTCGTATCCTGGCTCACGTGCCTGGAACGGATCGCTATCATCTGCGAGCTGAATACCGGTGAAGGATCGACCGAGAATGCCCATTCTGCGGTTTTGGACCTTGGGGCTTCGGAGGACAATACCGGTATCTCACAGAAAGTACATATTCGATTAATTAGCCTCTCATGCGCCAGCAGCTCCTGCTGTCGTATAATATCGGGGTCCGCGGAACGGTCCGAAACCTTTACGAGCCTGGAATTCTCTACAGGCACCTCTTCGGCCCCCTCAATATAAGCTTTTTTCAGGAACTCGGTCTCCACGTTCGCCCTAAGCTGTTCTTCAAGTATCGCCTGCATATTGGAATAATCGGAATGTATCATCATGGCTTTGGGGTCATCTTCTGCCAGTTTGAGACGGACTATCCTTCCCAGAAGAGGAATGAGCGCCAACATCCCGAGCCTGTGGTCCTTAAAGGATTCATGTATGTTGACCAGCTCCTGCCCGTACTCGGACAGGTATCTGAAAGCAGGATGGTAGTGTATGATGTTGTTGGCCCCGCGTTCGGCGATCTTAATATCCATGGCCTGCTTCTTGGAAACATTGTCCTCTTCAAGCACATCCTCTGAAGCTCTGCCCTCGAAAATATATCTGACTATGGCCCCGTATGTTTCCCGGCCCAGCATAAAGAACTCGTAAGATGAGGCAAGAAGCACCAGATTTATCAGCGTGCCCAAGGCCATGAGGTTCCACGAAAACGTCGGCGCGTATTTATACGCCGCGATGGCAATAGCAGTGAAAGTAAATAGCTGCACAAGGGCGGCCTTGAAGAAATAGCCCGCCCACGTCATGCCCGCCCTGGCGGTAAAAGCGTGTCCGCCCGTGTCGAGTTCGTCTTTATATTCCGGGGCTTTCCCGAACCTGGTCAGCTTCCCGCCGAAACGCCCTTTACCCACGTAATTGGTGACGTTCACTCCTTCGGGCACCACCGCCAATATGGGATAAAAACTTTTCGTGCCGTCGGGGCTTACGTTAACATCTATTCCGGTCACCTTTTTTGCCGTCATGGACTTGGCCAGGACCATGACCACTACCGGTACGCTGATCTTGTTACGCGCGGAAAGCGTGAACAGATTGGCCTGCCCTTTGGCGATGATAGCTTTAAGGGCAGAATCGTAAAAAGTGTCCAATACGTCTTTGCTGAACTTATGGGGCAGAACCCCTTCTGTCATCGAACCGCTGTTTATGAGTCTGATCTTTCCATCTTCGGCGTGTTTTTTAAGCGAAGAGTACGAATCGATTATCTCCTGCACGCCTTTGATGTCTATGTCTGAGTATGAGAACCCGTCCTTGGCCGCTATTACGACCTTATGGCCCATTCGTACGAGGAATTCCCATAGCACTGCATCCAGCTCAGTCTCACCGATGTTATCGGTAAAGAAAAGAAAAGTGCCTTTTTTGCCTCTGAAAACGAGATCTTCAAAATCGCTGCAACCGTCGATCGCTAGCTTTTTCTCGGTCAATTCATCCAGATGTGCACTGAAGGTGTCTTTTTTCTCTTGCTGCGCGCTTTCTATCAGCCGGTCCACATCGAAGAGTTTCGGATCCAGGGAAAAATCAACGAAATTGAAACGCGTGGCCAGAACAGCAAGCTCCCTGAAGAACGCTTTCGCGCTCTTCTGGTCGGTAAGGTCTATTTCTCGCGCACGTTCCATCATCCTTTTAGCGTAAGACCTTGTTCCCGCTATGAGAGAACGATACTTTCCAAGGTCCGGTTCACCGTTACAGTTCTCCCTTATCTTGGCTATTATGTACTGCCTTATCTGCTGTATGCTGAATCGCAGCGTAACGCTGCTGTATACAAATAGTTCTGTTTCCTGGACCATTCGCTCGAGAAGAAGCGGGTCGGAGATGAATCTCCGGTAAAGTTTCTCCGCCGATTTTACCTGGTAGCGCCTGATCTCCTCTATGTCCTCATCCTTAAGCTCTCCCAGGACGAAGGCGCCCGGCATATAGCTTATTTTTCCCTCTTCTGAGGGGGTAACGACCATCGACAGCGTGTCATCCTTCTGGAGGAGCCTTCTGTCTATCATTTGCTCACCGTCAACGAGCATCTCGTCCACCATGTCCGACCTGTGGATAATGGCTCCTCCGGCAACGTACGAATTACGGACCACCGAATCGCGCACTTCGGCCCTTATTTCCACAAATGAATTATCGAACTCCGAGTTGCACAAAAGTACGTTCCCGTCATGCGTGGGCTGCCTGTAATGAAAGATGTCGAGGTCCTGCCATCCGGCGAAGACCGTATCATTCGCCTTAACGCTCTTGAGGTTGACCCCTTTATGCACGTGGGTGTTCCCCAGAAGGATCACTTCATCCACTCGTCCGTCCAGCATGGTACCGTTCTCGACCCTCGCCGAATCATCCAGGATAATGTCACCGTAAAGGAATATCTGGTCGGTGACCCGCGTCCCGTCCTTTCGATCACTTCCGAATATCCTCTTAAGAACGGTATCATCCGCAGCCGACCTGTCACGCTTAACCAGCCATATCCTTGTACTGTCATCGACAACGAGGCCCAGGTCCCTGAAATCCACCTCATCCACTCTTACCGCTTCCACGGTGCTTTCGGTGAATCTACTACCGGTAATATAGAACTTATTGTCGGGCGTTACCACGCTTTCTGTGAAATGCCTTTCCTCTGCCACGACACCGTGAAGGTCCACTCCCCTTTCAACGACACAGGAACCGGTAAGCGAAACGTCCCTTTTCCTGCCGTCCAGGACGGCGCCTTTACCGATGGTAACGGTATCCTCAAGGTGTACCGAGCCCCTGAGCTTTATATTTCCGAAGGATGCCGGACCCTTAAGATTATCGCCGAATATATTCTCGATAATGCGGTCCAGATCGAAGTCCGGCCCCACGTCCTTGCTGGAGATGGCCACAGTCGTGCCCCTATCCACGTCCACGTTCATCTTCCTGAGCTTGTTCAGGATGTTCTCCCTCAAAGCGTCCCTGTATTCCAAGGCCCTTTTGAGGGTCTTGTTGGCATTGGGAGCCTCTTCCGCGATAAACACAAGACGCGTCAGAGGAGGGGAACTGCTGTCCTTCTCGAGGTTTTTCTTGTATTCTCTGGCGGCGATGTTCAGAAGATCGCTGCTCCAGATCTCAACAGGCCTGCGCTTTTTCCTTCCCATGCTGCCCAGTTCATGACGGTAATCCTCACGAAGGACATCCGACCTGTCATAAGACCACTGTGTGTCACATATAAGGATGTTGGCGTTGGTAAGGTACAGGGGGTCCTGCGCACGCGCTTTTTCCCGGAACTCTCTCTTCTCAACGGGGCTCATCTCGTTCCATTCGGTTATACCAACCGGCACCATCCCCATGCCGTTAGCCGAGTAAACTGAAATACTCGCGCGTCCCTGTGCGCGTTTATCCCGCGGGTTCTTCGCGGCTATGGTCACCTTTGGCGGCTCTATCGTCTGCGATGAGACCGATCCCACGGTCTTAAGATAGGATATGAAGACGTAATTCGGGTAATCGTCCAGACCCCAGCCCGGCGAATCGGCGTGGACGATGACCGAATACTTCGCATCATCGAGTTTTCCCGTAACCTTTAATTCCGACATGGCCTCCACATAGGCGCTCCCATGGCCGTCACCGGAGTCCATGACGACTATACAGTTCCTGCCGAAAAGTTCTTCTTTTTTCCTCTCGTCTACAAGGTCCCTGGCGGAGCCCATCATCACCTTGAAAACAGCATATGCGATCTTATCGGAAATGAACTGGTCCATTTTGTTCTGGTCTTCGACGATCTCCGAAACAGCCTGAGATACAGAACGCATTGCCGAACCAAGGTCGCGAAGACGGTCCGACCTGCGGGTGTAGACCAGCTCATTGTCTATCACCCATTTGACCTTTTCCAATATCCCCTTGCACTCCTGCTCGGTGAGATAGTTTTCCTCCATCAGGCCGAATAACTCTTCCCTTACGCTGAAGAAGATCGTAAGCTTAAGCGGATCGGGGATCTTTCTGTCCTTGTGAAGAAGATTGAACACCGTAATGGCGTCAACAACGACCACGTCCTCGAGCCTGCCGAAGGCCGCGGATATCCTGGACTGTTTTATGTTCGTGTTGTAATTGTCCGGCTTGAAGATCTGCTTGATCATTATACCGTCCGGTGAAAAACGCGTTCCCTTACCTCCGCCGATTATGAATTTCCTGACGCCGAAACGCCTGCTGAGATATTCGGTAAAAGTGGCCCTGTCAGTAATAGCAGGCTTCTCCTCTTGCATGATCTTGAAGATCCCCTCAAGGAAATCCTCTGCGTTCTTCCTGGCCTGTCTCTCGTCATCGAGCCTCTGGTAATCGACCAGATCCCTTCCGAGGACCTCATCTTCCATGGTTATCCTGATATGCTGCTTCCGGGCGTATTTTTCAAGGGCCTCCCTGAAAGTTTCCCTGTCCCCGAGGATAAGCTCCTGAACACCTTCTACACCGCCTATAACGTCCCAGTAATCCATGACGGGCGCGGCTTTATCCGTTTTCTCCTCGCTGCGCAGCTCTGAAAGCACCTGATAAAGGATAACGCTGGCTATGGTCTCCTCCCCGGAGAGCTCTATATCGTCAATGAATCCCTCTACAAGATAAACCTTGCCTTCTCTGACGAATCCGTGAAGCATCTGGAAAACGCCTCCGCAAGCGGCACGTACCGGATAATAATTTATGTTCTGCCAGAAGTTCTTCCGCGTGAATATGTCTATCTTCCAGCTGAGCTTCTGGCGCAGGTCTTCCGGCAGAGTGGTATTTCTGTTGATCTTCTCTGAAAGATACCTCAGGGCGCCTCTTACCTTCACAAAAGACTCCGTAAGATCCGCCGGATCGATATCATAGGAACTGGCGGTTATATCCGACGCGATCTTCTGCATCTGTTCCTGTTCCATCTGCCCGGTGTGTACCGCGTGAATTTCCGAGATCTTGTCAGAGACAAAGAAGGTATTGTCCCCGGCAGGTGCGGTATATTTACCGTAATTGGCCTGAACGGTGGAATTTTCCTCCTCGGACAATACTTCTTTCGCGGCATTCATGACGTCTTCCCGCGCGTATCCGCATGACTGCAATGCACGCAATACTTCCCTGATGGTAAATCCTTCCCTGAGACCGTCCATCTCGGCAACGACACCGTGATAGGTCTCTCCTATCTTGTATACCAGCACATTCCTGGGATCGGGTTTGATGAGGAACGGCCCCCTTGCCGTGGAGCTGTCCTGTCCCTCTTTCCACAACCTTAAAAGCGCCTTGATGCCGGCGACTTCGGCGGCCCTGCGCTCGGTTTCGGAAGCTGTCGCATATGCGTGGTAATCCGGAAGCTGGTATCCCTCGACGAATTCCCTCGCGATGACAAGCATGTCGTCATACACGATCCTCGATGGGGAGATGCCCGGCACATCCACGCCGAATTCCCCCTCCCTGTACATATTGAGGCCGTTCACCGGAGAAGTAAGTATCTTCGGCCTGTAATCGTCCATGCGCCTTACAGCGAAAATACGCGGAACGTGGTCGGCAGCAATAGTGCTTGCCTTTTTCCACAGGCGAAGCGCGTTCTCAAGCTGGGGCATGCTGTGCCCGGACGCCATACCCAGGGGATATTTCACCTCTATGGCGAAGACCCTGGATCCTCCCGTGGACATATTGAACGTAACGCGGTATATGGATTTGTTGGGACCGTCAATGAACCATCTTATGAGAACATTTTCTACATTACTCCTGTCGATCCCCAGTTCCTTCAGGAAATCCCTGTCCTGCCTTATTATCCTTTCCGTGGCGGCCATTCCCTCCAGCACGTCCCTTTCAAAAGCGAAACTTTCGTACTTCTGGTACTCTTCCCTGTCATAAAGACCTTTATGGACAAGTTTCCTGAGACAGCTCAGTGCCAGATGGCAGAGAATGCGTGAATTGGTGAACTTCACCATGTCCTCTATGTAACTTATGTGCAGGAGCGACAGTTTTTCCGGATCGTCAAGAACGGTGTTGATCGCCTCAACGGCCATCATACCGCTTCCGTACATGTGCTTTAACATCATATGGTCATCCACGTGGTAAAGGACCAGCTCCTGTTCTATCAACCCGAATAGTTCCGGGAACTTCTCCTCGATCTTCGCGTGTTTCAGAAGTATGGAAAGGCCTGCCCTGGAAATTCCCATTGCCGTGGGCTTATGTATCACGGATCTCGCCCGGCCGGTCCTGTCCAACGGGATCTTTATGGTGGTCTTGTTCCATTTACCGTTTTTCTCAGGGGCCATACTGCCTGAAATACCGTCCATATCAGCCGTTCCGTTGACGGTGACGACTATTTCATTAGACTTATCATCATAATAGATAAGGATCTGGCCTTCCACCTCGCCGCGGGATGAGCTTATATCCGCCATATGTATGATCTTTGAATCACTGCACGAACGGAATTCCAGCAGACCGAAATTCGTCCTGTAATATGAGTATCCAGTGCGTGGATCATGCACACCCTTGCCCCAGAAGAACTTTTCCGCACTGGTAGCGTTATCCACCAGGGCCCTGAGATTGATATCTCCCTTGTACAGCTCTATCGTCCTGTATTTTTTATAATCCGCAGTGGCCTTCGTTCCGTCGACCCTGTATCCCAGTGGTTCGCTGTATTCCCTTTCGGGAACCTTTCGGTTTATGCTGCGGTTATCATTTTCTCCGTAGTTGGCCCATTTCCAGGTCAGCCCCCCATCAAGCGAATACTTGAAGGTGAAGTCCCCGGCAAAATACGCAGGCAGCGTCCCGGCGAACATGTATTCTTTACCCATACCGAGCCTGTTGATATGGACAAGGCTCAGGTTCGCTTCACTCCAGCGGTTCGTGTTGTCCGCGGGCCCCATCCAGACCTTCATCTTCATCTTTTCCGGTTCTACCCTGAGATGGTCCTTTACGTAGATACCCGCCGATATCCTCACCGGTTTCATGTCCGTCGCGATATACCGTATATCATCCGGCGAGAATTTGCCCCAGTATACCGAATCGGGATAATTGCGGTCCCTGCCGTAATAACTCATCCTGGCCTCTTTGTCGGAAGAGCATAATGAAAGACCGTATTTTTCGGGAGGCTGGCTCAAGATCTGCTGTATACGCTCGGAAACCTCATCCAGTCTTTTACGGTAGTTCTCCTTTTCCCGGCGATGGTCGAAAGAGGCATCCAGTAAATGAATATATTCATCTTCGTCCAGAAGCTCTTTCCTGAGGGGATCATCCGTCCGGTCGAACAGTGAAGCGAGCAGTCTTTCCCCTATGTATATGCACCCGTCACGCCAGCCGGCGTGGGTTATATTTGAATGCTCCGCGTCGTCACGCCATCCCAGCGCGACATTGTCGAGAGCTATACGGAAGTGGACCCTGCCCCGGCCGTCCGGCAGGCCGTTGTGGCGTATCCACCTGAGGATGTTCTGCTGCTGCTGTTCGGTGAACAGATCATCCGCGTCTATCTCGTCGCTGTATAGATCCTCGTGAAGTCTGGCCGGGGTGTAACCCGCCTGCCACCTCAGTCTGTATGCGACCAGTTCACCGTCCCTTTCGAAGAGTTCCACCATCCTGCCGTTGCGGATAAGCTCCTCTATTACCGGATCCGTCGGTCCGGCCTGGGGCCCTTTAAGGTCGCGCGCCTGCTTTTTAATGCTGAACCTGCCGCTGATTATGCCTTTTTTCCGTTGCAGGGGTAAAGATATATATCTCTCGTTTTCGGTCACGCCTTCCTGGTTCCAGATATAGAGCCGGGGCACTATTGAAACCTGCTGCTGCTCGGCGCTGTCCCGGTAGCTCCTCAGGACATCCCTTATATCGTTGAAGGTCTTTACGGAGATCTTCTCGTCGAAGATCCTGCCGACGGTAACGTGCACGATATCTTTCTTGTGAACGCTGAGGTCGAACTCATCAAGGCCGGTCCTTATCGTATCGAGAAGGTGGTTCTCCATCCTTCCCATAAGCACGATGCTCCCGTCCTCCCACAAAGCAAGGTCGCTCAGGCTGAAGCTGATCTCTATCTCGCCCCCGCCGAGCTCTGATACGAGCTTCTTGGTCCTCTCTATCACCGAATGCCTCTGCTGCTGCCTGTCGGGATCTATACTGGTCGTACTTTCCAGAAGTATGGCAACTGTCATATGCAGCCTGTCGGTATCCGTAAGCTGCAGCTTTTCCGCTTCGGGAACGACTTTCCTGAGAGCCTGTTTGACCTGGCCTATCCTGTTTTTCATCTCCTCCCCTATATCCGCGATAAGAGACAGGCCGTCCCCACGCTTCCAGGACCACACCCCGGCATCCTGGTCAAACTGCATCTGGTCTTTTCTTTTCCTTACGAGTGTTGGGTCGAAAGCATCAAAAGTTGAAAGAGGCCTTTTCTTCCTTATTGTGAGCTCAAGCCACCTGCTTAAACGCCGGGTCTCGACTAACGGGTGGGTAATTATCCTCGTCAAGACGGGCAGGGTGAACACCATCGCCATGAACCTGCTGTCGAAAGTTTCGTGTATCTTGAGCATTTTCCGGGTGAAAGGCCTGAGCTGCTTGTATACATAAGCGGCTCTTTCCAGAAGACCATCAGGGCGTTTCCTTACCACGGGGCTCCTCTTGGAATAATAATCGCTTATCCCCACGGAACTGAAGGTCGTCTTGATATCCCAGGCGGCTGAATAAAAACGGATCGCCGCCCAGAGAGAATACATGAAAAGGGCTCCGGCAAGGATCGAACCGGTCAATCCCCACAAAAAGGCCGCCACTACAGCCACGTAGGCGGTGTAATTCCCCCAGGAATAATAATACTGGGCGCCTATTCCCTTTTCATATCGCTCGAACTCCTCCATGACCCTCATCACGTCATTACTGCCGGAGAAGACCTTTGACTGCCTGCCCCTGAAACCTTTCTGCAGAAAAGCCGCGAACGCTCTGTCCTGTTTTATGACGCTCGTGTAATCCTTGCCGGATCTGGCCTGTTTCAGGATCGTGAACAGTATTTCATCCTGCTCCCTGATAAGCGTCACAAGTGCGTCCAGTGCACCATATATGTCACTACCCTCCTCCTTGTCAGCCTGAAGGTTCTTGATGGTGAAGTCCACTATCTCCGGCAGAGAGTCACCTGCTTCTCCTCTCAGTTCACGGACCGATTCGTCTATCCTGTTAACGAACACCGAACAGATACGGGAGACCGACACCAGCTTCGCCATCCTATCGGGATGTATGGACAGTTGCCTGCTGAAGAGATCGGGCTTCTGCCTGAGGGCCTCTGAATATTCCCGGTGTTTTCCGAAATAGTCCGTCAGGACCCTTACATCAGGGGTGAGGGTTATCTTATTCTCTTTAAGAACCCTGTTGGCGTACTCCCTCACATCGAACATGGACCTGGCTATTTCCTCCTGCACCTTATCCAGCGTTTTTTCGCCGAGCAGGCGCGTCATTTCTTCACGGAAAATATCGAACCTCTCATGCACTGTCTTCCCGTCGCCGCCCTTGCTTGAAAGAAGTGCTTCCATAGCGTCGTTTACGTGCCAGACCTGGCCGTCCCTGGTACCGTGTTCGGGGTATTCCTTCATCAGAAGCGCCCGCATCTTCTCGAACTCTGTCGTGTTCTGGACCCTGGGTATGTATCCCAGATGATGCGCCTGGATACCCAGGGTCAGTATGTCCAGCTCTGTCTCGTTAAGCCCCACCAGGTACCCCAGAAGATGAGCTACTATGGTCTCCCAATCGACATGCTCGGAGATCCCGGCAGGCTGCATCTTGCTTATGGCCCTCGCCAGCTCCTCCCTGCCGCTGGAAACATAGGAATGCGGCGGTGTCCCCACCTGCTGTTTATGAGGTATATAAGTTGACTGTACGCTTATGTTCTCTGCTCGTTCTTCAAGAACGCGCCTGTTGGCTTTCTCCTTCAGGGTGTCCGGAAGAAAAACATCCCCCACCGGCTGGTATCCATCTTTCTCCTTCACGAACAACTTGCCGTCACTGTGCACATAAAGTACCGTTTCTTCCCTGCTCAATATGGCGTAGTCTATTGGAAGGTCCGGATGATCCTCTCTTAACTGGCGGGTCAGGCGGATGTAATCTTCTTCTTTAATCGCATCGTCGTCACTTACTATGTTCTCGCGGCTCACTTCCCATTCTATGCGGTTAAGCCCCCGTATGTGTTCCTGCATGAACCGGGCAAGAGGCCTTATCTGGTCCTTGTTCTTGTCATTGACACAGGTATATATCTCCACGGACCTCTCGCTGCACCGGGTCTTTAGAAGATCCAGCACTTTTTCAAGTCTGCTGTTGCGGAACTGGGCGTTTATCGTGATCTTGTCCACCCAGGCAAGCACATATTTCTCGATCCGATCCCAGTGGCTCTCTATGAAATCCACCTTGCGGACCATGTTGCGCAACATTATAACCGCTGTCATGCCCTTCCATTTGGCGTGTTCGAGTGCCTGCTGGAGAAGTATCCACTCATCCTCCCTGTCGAAACCTTCTTTGGGTATCACCAGTTCGAAATTCACCCTCCTCACGCCTTTTTCATATAAAGAATCTATGACGTTCTTTCTTCTTACTATCCTCTCATCCAGACTTTCGGGTTCTTCAGCATCTTCAGAACTTACATATATCTTGAAGTTCACACTCGGAGGAAGTATGCCCCGCCCTTCGGCTTCCTCGAAGTTCCTTGTAATGTCGTCATTTATGACCTCGAAGTTCTTGCTGTTACGAAGCAACGCCACTTTGGAGAGAACGCTGTGGAGATGGCTTTCACCGAAAAGCTGATATTCATCGCGTGACTGTAAAGGCCACAATCCGCTCAATGCGACAGGCCCCACAAGCCGGGGGGCCGCGTCTTCCCTGAAGAATCTGGCATAGCCGGCTCTTCTCGGATAGAAATAAACCTTTATCTCGCCGTCAAGACCTTCTGCGAAAACTTTGTCCGCGGCATACCCGTTGGCGCGCAATATCTTCTCGAGGTCGTAGCATCTGGAACTCATGAGGTTGACGTCCTTAAGACTTCCCTTTATCGCGTACGCTGCTATAGGATGTTCCTCATCCGGATAACCTTCCACGGTATATATGACACCGTTACCGAACCTGTCGGAACACAGGGGTTTCAGGTCGTGTTTTTCTACCGGCAAAGGCACTTCTTCCTTATAAAGATGGAAATGAAGGTTCTTTCCCCTGGCGGCGGAGATCGAATTGGTCCACAATAGCTTTTCTCCGGCGAGGTTCTTCATCATTTCAAGAGCGTCCTTGAAATACACCTTGCTCATGACGTTCTGTGAAACATTCTCCAGCACCTCTACTTCCACCTGTCCGTATAAAAGACCTTCGGGATCGACCCTGAAGCGCCAGTTACGTATGACCTTCCTCTGCCTTTCAGGGAGCTCTTCTCTTATCGCCTGTTTCTGCCTGGAACTGCGCAGCTCCGATTCAAGTGTCCGTCCGATCTCAAGCTGCTTGACCTGCGGAGAACCCTCGGTGACATACTCGCGTACCACCGGATGCGAACCCAGCATACCCGGGTTGTCCATCCTCAGGTTGTGCAGGTACATCCCCAGGTTCCTGAAATCATCCTGCACGAAAGCCTGATCCGTTTTTTTCATCTCGCCCCTGCCCATGAAAAGGTTGAGCGTCAACAATCCCGGCATGATCATCAACATGCCGATCACGTGGTTTTTATATGATTCATGCACCTCTATAATGCGTCTGTGTTTATAAGGAAGTTTGTGAAAAGCAGGGTGTTTCCAACCGTTAGAGGTGGCTATGGCCCGGGCATACGCCAGTTGTGCGGTAAGACCCGCTGAGATGAGCGCGCCATAAGTGCTCTCTCCCAGGAAATAATATCTTGCCGCGGTAAACCCCGAATAGGCCAGCAGAAGAAGCGGAAGCGTACCGCCTAAGCCGAATCCCGAGTTTATCCACCTGGTTATCGCGTATATCGAACAGATGCCCGTGGCCAGGCTTACGCCTATCGCCGTATACATGGCCTTCTCGGCATCCTGTTTGCTGAAGGGATGCCATTGTTCTTTTTTCAGGGTCCTCTTATCACGAAGGTCCATTTTCATAAAACCCATCTCGACATCGAACCGGTCCTTCATGGTCTTTTTGATGGATTCCAGAGAACGGTCACAGGCGTTCTGCCAGAAGTTCCTGTATTCCTCGCCCGATACCTCCATGAGCGCGCCATCGGTCCTGTACCAGGTAATGCCGTATTGCGAGATAATGTAACGCCAGGCGCCCTTGGACTTCATCAGGTCAAGATCACTGGGCATGAAAGCATTGGCCTGTTCCTGAGGCGTACCGCCCCTGGAATGCACGTGCCCTTCTATAACATATTCGCTGAACTCTTCGCTTAATTCGGTAGAAGCGAACTCGCTGTCCCCGGCCAGGAAGAGGAAATTGTATGTGCCTGGAATACGGGCTATGGTGACCTCCCTGCCGCTGTCAAGGATCCGGAGCAGAATATCTTTCCTTGTGAAGATATCCGTGGGGAGTTTTATCTCATACGGTTCACCGAACTTCGCTTTCGCCAGGAACCGTTTGAACGTCTTCTTATATCTCAACCATGCCAGTAATCCCGACAGTATCGAGATAACAGCCAGGACCGCCGGCCAGATCCGGCCTGTCCGCTGCACCCTATCGGGGACCATCTGGTCCTGAACGGGCTTCGGCGCTGAGACTTCCGCGGGCGCCTCCTGCTTCTTGTCAAGTTTTTCTTCCGCTTGAGGCGGGGCCGGGTCAGGCATGGCTTTTTCGGCCTTTTCCCGAGCGGCCATAACACCGCTGTTACCGATCACGCGGGAGAGCCTGGTGAATTTTTCGAAAGAAACAGGTTTTCCGGGCCTCCATGTGGCAAGATAGTATTCATAAACCGCCTCCAGATCCGCGCGCGACGGAACCGGAGATCTGTTCATGAAATAATTGATCCGTGTTAACACTATCGTGAAAAAGTCATTACGCGCAAGCTCCTGACCCAGACGGAAACCGCTCATTGCCGTGACCGATCCCCAGTCGGTACCCATGGCCTTGACCATAAGCACGCGGAACCTCCAGTTCATGAAGAAGGTTCCGACCCCTTTGCGCCTGAGTGCCCTGACCAGGCAGGCTGCTTCTTCACGTTTACTTCGCATCTGCGGTTTATCCTGCTTTCCGGACGCCTCGGAGATCTCTTTTTGCAATTGCTTGAGCTTCTCCCGCATCTTAGCGATGATCTCTTCATCGGAAAGCTGAAAGACCTCCTCTTCCCATGCTTCTCCGAAGGTTATCCGTACAGCCTCGCTGAAATTCTCATCGGAGCTGATCCCGTTAACCCTGTCCCTGACATATTTTGCGGTCGGCACCTCGAACTGGGCCAGCCCCCTGGCGGGGCCGCTGTACTGCATGGATGTCGCGAACTGGTCGCTTTCGACCATCATGGTCATGAGCATGAGGAATTTAAGGTCTTTTTTGAAATCCTCCCCGCGGTGTCCGTCGGTATACCCCAGCACCCTGTCTATATGTCCGCTTACGGCTTTCATCGTGGACTCGTCCGGCACGGCCTGGTTGTACCTGTCCCTTAAAGGTATGTTATGCGGCCTTTCGATCTTAAAGACTCCTTTTTCATCGGCATCGACGGTGTCGTCTTCGGTCTTTTTTTCGTCGGGTACGGTACTGACGGGCTGTTCGGGCTTGTCTCCCCCGGTCATAGTCGGAGTGGGCTGCTTCGGTTCAGGGGCACTATCCTTTTTGCTATCGGCGCAACCGGGCATGAAAGCCGTTATGCTGAGGGCAAGCATGGTACCGGCCAACGGCCTGATCATCGTCAGTCTTTGTCTTGCTGCGGCCCACATGGTTACAAGCCCCAGTATCGAAGCTATGGTAAAGATAACCGCCGCTTCCGGGGATACCACCCTGAGTACCGACCATGCCAGAAGCCATGCCACGGATAATTCGGGTATCTTCAGGTACCTGACCCACGCTTTTCTATATGAGCTTATAAGCGCTTCCTCTTCCTGCTCGGCCCTGGCTTTAAACGCGTTATCTATCTCTTTGTATCTATCCGCCACCGGATCGGTCACCCTGAAAACGGCTCTATTCACCGCTCTTTCCATGTTCGAACTGTCAACAACGGCCGTTTCGCGTGACTGGGGAAGAAGCAAGCCCCTGGAAAGTTCCGACAGATGGTCCTGGAGTATCCTGTTGGCAAGGAACTCGGCCATGTGTTCGCTCGGGTCGAGGCTTTTGGCGGCCAAATCCCGGGAGAACTGGTCCCAGTGTTCTTTGATGTCATCTATCTTCACGATCACACTGACTATGTTGGCCTGTTCATGGTGTTCGCTGGATAAAAGTCCCGGAAAAGCGCCCACAAAGACCTGGCTGGACTTTTCCTTCAGGAGTCTCTTTATCGCCTGCTTGGTACCCCTGTTGGTAAGTCTCACCCAGTCGGTGTATACCGCTTCCAGTATGGGGCTTTTCCATTCTTCAGTGAACCTCGACAGCTCTTCTTCGGCTTCCTCCGGGGACATCAGTTCTTCACCGAAAAGCAGCACTTTCAAGGCCGCTTTTGTTTTCCCGCCAAAAGCCTGAATGAAACCTTCCCGGATATCTCTGCCCACATTGAACTGGTCCGTTGCGCCTATAAAATCGTCAGGCCATATGCCGGAAATGACCTTGCCGAGCATGTCCGCGTGCATTCTTGAAGGTATACCGGACCTTTCGGCGACGGACTGCGCCACTTCAGCGGCGTTAACCCCCATGGCGCCCATAACGTTAACGAACGTGGGTTTATCCGTATCCTTAAGATGCGGTACGTCCGGGAGATATTCGGGATATATCTTTCTTATTGTCGCATGCAGATCGCTTTCTTCCAGAGGTTCCATATCGGTTATTTCGATGTAGGCTCTGGTTATGGCCTCCCTCTCCTCGCCGTAAAGACGCCGCTGGTCTTCGACCTTTCCGACGAACTCAATAGCAAGTTCCCGCATTTCCCTTATCCTGCCGATGATATTCAACCTGTAGTATGAGACCCTGTCCTCCGGGATATTTACTCCCGCGTTCTCGCTTATGGCATCCTTGAGGTCCTTGTAAGTGGTGACCCCGTCGAGGATGCTGACGGGCAGATCATCCTTTTCAAGGTTCTCTCTTACCGCCTGTATGGCTTCCCAGGCGAACATCTCGACCAGACCTTCGGTCAGTTTCCTTATCGTCCTTTTTCTGTGTTTTTGTTCAAGGTCGGGATTGTCTATCATATACACGACCTCGTCGAAGAGCTTGTTCAGATTCTTACGCGCCTTATCAAAATGCAGGTTCGGGTCCTGCGCCAGCCTTACAATGAGCCTGTACTGGAACTGGTGTATCTGTTTAAGCGACTTCCTCGTAGCGTTGAGCTGTCCCATGCACATGTCGATTATCTCTTCGGCGACCTCCCGGCTCACCGTGAATGGCGCTTCTTCTTTTTCTTCCGCCTTTTTGGCCTTCGGTGCCCGGTAAACAAAGAAAGGTATCGCGCCGCGATCGCCGAAAGTCTCGACTATCGCCTCTTCTTCGTCTTTGATGCTCGAATCCGTCACGAAGACCGCGCCAACACGCTCTCTCACGTCAAGATCGCCCACGAATCCCGGCCGGTCACCGCTCAGGATACGGTTATCCCAGTTATAAGCCACACCCAGCTGCGGTATCTTCTTAAGCAGGTCCGCGGCCATTCCGGCGGGGCCTGCTTTTTTCCCCTCGCCCATAGCGAAAAGCCTGTAGGCCTTTTTGGTCTTGCCCCAGTTGTATGCCCTGTCCAGCGCGTAGTTCCTGCCCACGCAATCGACGACCTTACCGATACCTATCTTTGCCATTTCTTTCTGCATAGCCAGAAGAAGCGCCGGTGCGCTTCCGGACTCGGTGCTCCTGCCGTCGGTTATCATGTGTATATAGACTTGCTTGAACCCGTGCCCGAGACCGGAATCCCGGAATTCCTTCCTTTTCTTTTTCGCCAGCTTGAGCAGTGCGAGCACATGCGCGATCCTGCCGTGCGAACTCGCATCGGAAAGCAGTCCCACCAGGTGAAGGTCGGACGCATGTTCATTGGCATGAGCTATCGTCTCCAGTACCGCCTTGTTCTCTTCAAGCGTGGTATCTCCCTTGATCGGCTTACCTTCAACGGCTCTGAGTATCCGTATATCATCCCCGAGAACTACCCTGCCAGCGCCGAGGTTAAGATGGCCTGCCTCGGAGTTGCCGCTGTCGCCCTTGAGCAGCCCCACGTCCTCCTGCGACGCCTTTATGCGGGTATTGAGGTATTTACGGTAAAGGCCGTCAAGAACGGGCGTCTTTGCCAGGTGTATGGGATTATCCTCGGACTCCTCGCCTATCCCCCAGCCGTCCAGGACTATTGCAATGACCTTTCTGGCCGGCACATCCTCGGGATAATCAACAAGCAGGCTTTCCCCGGTCATTTCCTTCGGTTTCTGAATCTTCATAAGTTGCAATACCGTTGGCGCAAGGTCACCAAGCCTTCCTGTTTCAGCTATGGAGACCCCGCTGTCCGGACTTTTCTCGGCAAGCGGGTCTACCACCACGAACGGGACCAGGCTGGTAGTGTGTTTACCCACACCCTTGCCTTTCTTGACCGCCGCTTCACCCACGCCGTGATCGGCGGTGACAATGACCGAATATCCGTGTTCTTCGGCGGCTCTAAGGATCTTCCCGAGGTGTTCGTCCACCGCTTCGGCCGCTTTTTTCCTGATCTGTATTATGCGCCTGTTCTCCTCAAGGGAATTGGGATCATAATAATGACCGATAACATCGCAGTTGGCGAAATTGACGCCTATAAAATCATAATCCTTCTCTTCCATCCTTCCGGTTATGCCTTCTGTAAGTTCTGGCAGGGAAAGTTCGGGTTTATCAAGATGCATGTCCTTGGGCGGTGAATCCACGCAAAAGACCTCCTCGCCCGCAAGCGGTTCCCTCGACTGGCCCTTGAAGAAATACGTGATGTGATTTATCTTCTCGGTTTCCGCGGCGAGCAGGAACTTCTTGCCTGATGAGCTCAGAACATCAACCAGAGGATTATCCTGCCTCATGGGCCTGAAAGCCACCGGAAGGGGTTCGAACATATCGTGGTAAAGCGTCATTATGCCGAACTTTATCTTTTCGTAGGCTTTAAGAACCAGGTCCGTGAATTCCCTGCCGATGATCTTAGCTACGAAAGGAAGCGTTATCTGTATCTCTCTTTCACCGCGCTTGCAGGCAAAGAACACGCTGTCCCCGTCGTCTATCATGCCGGCGGGTTCACCGTCGCTTCCGGTGAGCACTATGGCTTCCATGTCGATATCCTGTATGCCCTTTTCGTAGGCGTCTCTAAGACCGACGGATATCTCGGAATTGCCTGTGTCAGGAAGGTTCTCTATGAGTATTCTTATGCCCATATCCCCGGCCGCCGATACAAGAGAGCGCAAGACCGGTTCCATCTCCCGGGCAGTATGGCCGAAAAGCGCCTCCTGGCCCACGATAACGTCCTCGAACCCTATTGCGGCAGCAAATCCGGGCAGCGTTTCGCTTTCGCGGACGAGTCTTTCATGGTCCCTTATGACCAGGGCGCCGGTGGAAAAGGTCTCTTCCATGGCCTTTCTAAGGGCTTCTATCTCGGATCCGCTGATCTGATCAAGCTTTACATCGTCGGCGTTCAAGTACAGTTTGTCGTTCCTGCCCAACGTGTACACGGACCTTATGTATTTACCCAGTTGCGAGGAAACCCTTACCTTTTCCCTGGCAAATTTATTATCGGACATCGCCTTAAGACGCTCGTCCAGCTCTTTTCTTGCTTTGTCCTTGTAAGGTCCCGCCGCATAGAAAAGCACTTCCTCGATCGTTCTTGTAAAATCACTGCTGTTATCCACCCTGACGGCACCGTGCGCTCTCGCCTGCCCGTCGAAAAGATCGTTGGCTCTTCTTATCTTGGCGAAATCCTTCAGATACCTTTCGGCTCCCCCGCGTCCGGATTCCTCCTGTCCCCTCTTCACTATCCTTTCGGCGTGGCCCTCCGCATCGGCGACCGTCACTACTATCTGCACGACGTTAGCCCTTTCAAAAAGTTCGGGGTCGATAAGTCCGGGGACCAGGTGCACACCTTCTATGACCATGCTGGCATTCTTATTCGCGGCCCAGCGGGCACATTCGTTAAGCGACCTTATCACGCTGGATCCGTGTTCAATAAAACCTTTTTCCGCGGGGTCCTCCTGAAAACTCGATCTTTTGTCCGCCGGCGAGAGATTGGTCTCCTTCGGGATGAGGCCTCTCTGAACCTCCCTTATGGGATCGGCCGAAAAATAATAGGGTATGCCCAGGTTCTTGGCAACGGACCTGGCGGAAGTGGATTTTCCGCTTGCCGTGGTACCCCCGATAAGGACTATAGTTGGGCGCCTGAGCCGCTTCAAGGGTGGTATGTTCTGGTACAGCCTCGGCAGGAGGTACCTTATGAAGGCGTATACCTCTTCTTTTTCCTTTTCGGACAGCTGGTTCACCGCTGCATGGCCGTATACCGCTTTTTCCGCGTTATCTCTGGCATTCCTCCATGCCAGCCTGTTGGTGAAATACCTGTAAGCGTAACGGTCTATTCTCGCCTCCCAGGCCATTACCGCGTCCCTGTACTCTGCAGTTCTGGCGAAGAGGTCCCCACTGGGTATCTCCTTGCCTTCCTTTACCTGCTGAAGGTTATGATAATTATCGACGAAGTAAGCGATCTTCTGCCTGTCCCTGCCGAATTCCTTCTCCTCGAACATCCTTTCCTTCAGTATCTGTTTCAATTCCTCGAAAAAGAGCTCGCTGAGCTTACCGACCACTTCGGCGCGGTCTGCGCAGAACCGCAGATCAAGGACGACTTCCCTGGCCTTATCGTAATGGTACCCCTTGAACTGCACGAGCCTTTCGACAAGTTTATACTCAAGCTGCCTTAATTCGGATTCGGTCTTCCTCGCCTGGTAAATTTCGTTAATGTTGTTGTCAATAAGTTCCGACATTGCTGCGGGGTCCAGCTGCCCCAGAGCTTCCGCGTGAGGGTTTTCGGTGGTCAAGTACTGCTCTCTGAGCCCGGCGATCCTGTCTGCAGGCGGGCTGTGTATCCCTGTACCCGACATGCTGTACGCGCTGGACTTCAGGGTCGAATCGGGCCTGACCTGGAAGATAACGATCCTGCCGTCCTTTGTTACCCCGCCTTCGATGTTGACCGGGAACCTGTAGTACTTCTGGAACGCCCTTGATATCCTGGCGATCTTTGCGATCTGTTCATCGGTCAGAGTGACCGCGTTCTCAAGCTCATCCGGCACGTCCACCAGTTCGATACCGGTGCCCTTCGCCGCAGGCGCCCACATCCTGTCATGCGCCGGAACGATGCTCCTGGTCTTGCTCCCCCTCTCGTCTGCCTTGAAAATATGCCTGCTGACACCTTCTCCGCCTTCTACCACACCCCTGCCCAGGCCGAGCACGGCGTCGATATTAACAACGTTCCAGTTCTTCTCCGCAGAATCAACAGAATTGGCCACAAACGAGGAATGAAGGTCCATCGCCATTTCCTGGATTAGTATCGGGTGAAGGTCGGTTATGTCGTTTTCAGTCACCCAGAAATGCGCAAGGTGTTTGAATATATTTTCCTCTATCTGTTCGATGCCCTTGACACATTCAAAGGAAAGATATTTACCGGCCTTTTGGGCGCCCGGCCCCGCCTCATCGAGCAGATCTTCCATCTGGGACGAAGACCTCGTTATCACGACGGGGGCCTTATCCCCCACTTTCATGGTCGTGTATTTTTCTTTTATCATCCGCAAGAGAAATCCCGGTATCCTGCCCTTTTCGGTGAGAAGTCCCGTCAATGCCTTTACCTTATCCTGCTCTGTCATGCCTGAGGCAAGTATGTTGTGCATCTCTTCGCTGATGTATTCATTCGCCTGGATTATGCTGTATATCCCCAGGGAATTGATGACAAATCCGGCGGGCACGGGTGCGAACCCTTCCTGAAAGATCTCCTTTATCTCCGCGGCCCCCGGATCCTCTCTGTAAGAATCCTCCGGGTCACGCATGATCACTCTCATAAGCTCCGCGATCTCCGCGGCCTTGTTGCCTGCCACCTGGCGGTATACACTTCCCAGTTCCGCAAGGTCTATCAGGTAACGTTGGGCCCGCTTTCTTCGCAGCATCTCTATATTGGCCACACTTACCATGCGGTCAACTTCCATCTGCAGGGTCAGCATCTCTGGACTCGAAAGATCACAACCCAGGCATTCGGCCTTTATCAGGTCTCGCCGGATCTTGCTGAGATCACGCGCTATTTCTTCCCTCATCCAGCCCCTGGAGGTCTTTTCAAGCGCCTTGAGTTCCTTTTCCAGCTTCTTCCTCCGATCGTCCGTCAGGTCTTCCCGCTCGAGAATAAGCGTTATCTCTTCGATCCTGTGATCACTGTGATATGCGCGAAGTTCCTCCAGTTTTTTGCTCCGGAGATATTCCATCGCCCGGTTGAACCTCTTTCTGATAAAATCAGCTTTTTCCGAAAAAAGGCCCTTCCGGGGATCATACTCCACGCCTTCCATGAAATCCGCCGCAAGCGCCAGCTTATCGTTCAGGTTGCGTATTTCAAGCAGGATGTATTCTATATTACTGTATAAAAGCGTGGACGAGGGGTTCTCCCGTATGTTCTTTATGTTAACCTCTGCCAATACACGGCTTACCTCCCTTTCTATCTGGTATTCTTTCTTTCCCAGAAGGAGGATTATGAACGTCTCTATTTCATCTCTTACCTCCTCGTCAAGGCTTCTTAGAAGTGTTTCCAGGGTTTTACCCGCTTTATCGGCGTCACTTATCATGTTCGTATCTATAAGTATTTCCGCGACCATTTTTGCGAGATTGGTCTTCTTGCTGCCGGTAGCGTTTTTCAGTATCTGGCGCATCTGGATCAGCCGCCGATCCCTTATCCTGCTCTCAGCCCCCATGATCCGGCCAAGCGTGTGCCTGTAGAACTGTCCGAAGCCGTCTTCCATGGCGATAGGGCCGCCGTCCTCTATCTGTCTTATGATTTCAAAAAGCTCTTTCGCTTCGGAGCTGAAATCCTTATCCTCCTCGTGCGTTCTCCCCACAACGACCACAAGCCCGTCAGACCTGTCCTCAGAGGTATCTATCATTACCAGATCGCCGTCTTTGAGCGTAAGTTCGTCCTGCCCGTAGTACCTCAGCGGCTTTTCCTGCCCCTGCCTTTCAACCGTCCGTGTCCGTGGAACATTACATCTTACCCTGATGCGGCCATCTTCCACTTTAAGCTGCTGCGGCCCCCTACCTATGACACTGGCGAAACCCTGCCGCCTTAACGTGATATTAGCGTGGTTGTTTATGGCCCCCGAATCGGCTATAGCACCCGCGGCCTTGCTGGCCCTGGAAGTATCCGAAGGACTTAAATAACCCTTGGCCGGGACATATATCCTTGACCTCCATTCTTGCTCATCATCCTTTTTCCCGGGCGCATCTATGGAAATTATTCCAAAGACCTTGCCCGGTGAAGCGACCCTGGTTCGCATGAAGCCGCCCTCGATCCCTTTTGTGCCGAGCTGGTATATAGGCAGGCGTTTCTTCACCTGCTCGTCTGTGGCCAGGGCGTTAAGCTCATCCAGCCTCAGCCTCAGTTCTTTCCTGCTCGCCAGCCTGAAATCGGAGAATCCCGCGGCCAGCTCATACCCTTCATCGGTCAGAAGTTTATGTACCACTCCGAGCCTGTTTTCAACGTTAACATCCTTCCCGTCAGACCTTATCCATTTGCTGCCGGACACCATCACCCCGAAAAGTATTCTGCCGGTATCACGGAACCTCAGCACGTAAAAAGTATAATTCTCCCCATTGAGGGGTATGGTGCACTCATCCACGCTGAAATCGCCTATATTACCTTTTCTGTGGAAAACGACCTGTTTTTTATTATTCTCACTGCCCTGCAGATGCTCTGCGAGGTCCGCTACATACATCAGGTATCCCGGCTGCAGATCCGTGTCCCTGCCGGCCTCAAGGTCCATGAGTATATTGGCGAACTCCTCAACAACGTTCACCTGCGCGTAAGAATCGTTTATTTGCAGCCGTCCCCGTTCGTCTCTTATGAACCTTTCTGAGCTCTCCGCCTCCTCCCTTTCACTGAAAAGGCGTTCGTTCGCCACATGATCACCGAAAGTATCGGCATCTTCAACACTTTCGAGACCGAGCCTTTTCAGCTCGTCATTGATCACCGGCAGCAACCATTCGCCGATCACTTTTACCTTCTGGTCGAAATCCGCACCCTTGTGGAACCAGCTCTCAGCGTCGGGGAGCGTTCTTTTAAGCTGAATCGGATATCCCGATCGGTTTCTTTCGAAATACTTTATCCATATATCCTCTATCTGAGGAGCGAACCCCAGGTTCAGCATGTGGGGAAAAGTACCCCCGAATATAAGATCGAAGTCATGGAAGCTTACCAGGACGCTTATAGCAGCTTCAAAGCTCTTCTTGATCTCGTCTATCGAGGCGGGCGCCCCGTGATTCTGGTCTAGAACGGCCCGCAAAGAACCTGCGTCCTTGTTGACTTCCACGTGAAATCCATATTTGGCCATAAGCCTGGATATCACGTTAAGCCTGTGCAGGGCTCCGCTGGGCACCTTACCGTCCTCAACACCCTCAACCCAGTCGACGACTATCTGGCCCTCTCTCTGAGGAAGGGAGAAATCGGCGTATACGCTGGCATGGTGCGCTCCCAGCTTGGCGATCACCCAGGCTTTACGGCCTCTTGTTATCACCCCGACACCCTGCTTTCTGTCACCGGGAACGGTCTGCTGACTGGGCTTGGAGGATATGGTCTTAACAAAAAGACCCAAAGGCCGGTTATCCGCCCACAGCTCATCCGAAAGGTCATCGGATCCCACTATGCTTATGCTCCCGGTCCGAAGCTCCTGCAGACCTATCTCTCTTTTGGCGTATTTGGATTTTAACTCCGATTCGCTCTGAACATCGGCCCTCAGATGTCTACGACGGCTTATGTCGACCTTCCAGATACGGGCGTCCTCGAACCTGGTGACGTCTTTTTCCCCTTTGACTTCCACCAAAGCGAAAAGTTTGCTTATCAGATAGGTATGCACATCGTTTATGAAATTCTGCAGTTCATCACCGCGGGGAAGCATCTTCCGGAACTTTTCCAGCTGGGGCCTTACATCTTCACTCTTTTCCGGGAATATCGCAAGGAAAGCGTCCGCGAGATCTTCCGTATCTTCAAGCGTTACCCGGTCGATGATCTTATCCGCATTTATCTGCGCCATTATGTTCATGTGCAATCTGGCGAAATCGTCAAAGCGGTCCAACTTACGTTCCAGCTGTTTTTTGCCCTTTTCATCGCGTTTTTGGCCGGTGCTTTCCCTTACGTATATCCTGTAAAACCTTTCGACTGACGCGAAAACAAGCCTGCTGCTGGCCTTGGAAATAAGATCCGCCTGCAGGGAAGCGCATTTATTCACTACCTTTGTCGCGTCCATGCCTTCAAGATCAAGTTCTATGTTGACCCGTGAAGCGATATCCTTAAGTTCTTGTTTTAAACCTTCCAATTCTTCTTCACCGGGTTTCTTGCTCAGCGCTCTCTGAATGCTCTTTAGCTTTTGCCTGATCTTTTCCACTATAGCTTCGCTTTCGGCCATCAGTTCAGAGATGTCCATTCCCTCGAGCACCACTTTTTTACTTTTTTCCACACCGAACAGCTCCACTATATTGTCGATGACCTTTTGCTTGAGTCGCTTCTGGACCTCATACGCCATATCTATCGGCACATAGCATATGTGCCCGCCGTTCTCGATGCTCCCCAGCCTGGTCCCGTCGAATGAAAGCTCGGGATCATACACAACGACCCTCGCGCCCTCTTCCATCTTAAGAATATCCCGGGCGGGGTCTTCTATACCCAGTTTCCCGAGCATCTGACGTGTTTGTGCAACACCGTAATCGGCTTCCAGCTGCCCGAGAAGTTCCAGCCCCTCAGGTTCACTCTCCGATAACCTCGCTCTGCGTGAGGGTTCCCTTCCAGCAGAAGGCTCCCCTTCGTAGAACTGTTCTATTCCCCACGTTGCCCTGTCCTCTACATCCGGACCGGGGACCCCGGTTTCTTCCCTTTCGGATACCACTAGAGCACCATCCATGAAAGGCATGAACGAAACGTATATAAGTGCCATGATAGCGGCAATGGCCGCGAAAAGCCCCAGAAGATTACTGTCTGCAAAGCGCACCAGAGAAGAAGCGTTATTAAAGGCCCAGTAAGAAAGCGCCGCCAGGGCTGTGACTACACCGGCCTTGACAAGGCTGGCGGTCTTTGATTTCAAGTAATACATAAGTGCTATTAGACCGGCTCCCGCCAGCATTATATGTAAAGGACCAACGGAGAACCCTCCCTGGAGGATATTCGATATATCCGCCTCTTTAACAGAGCCAAGGGCCCCTGCAGCCAGAGCCTTTGAACCCGAGAATATGGTTATAACGGATCCCAGGAATAAAAATCCGGCAAAACGCACGAAACCCCTTGCGCTTCCGGATCTGACGGTTGTCTTTTCGCTATCCGTTCCGGAGCGGGGAGAAAGTCTTTTCAGCGTTTCCGAAGCTATCTTTCCCACGGGACTGCCGGCCGGTTCCTTCACGATAAGTCTTTCAAGATGCCTTACCGCTGCCTGTGCGTTCATGGCTTCCAGGTTCTCTATGCACATGACGCGTATATCCTGTTCGGGGTTCTTCAGGGAAGCGATGAACGCATCCGCGGCTTCCTCATCGGGCAGGGCTCTTGTGACCGTCGCGGCTATTTGCGTCCAGATATCTTTATCCGTTTCTTCTTTCATAGCGCGCAAAAGGCCCCTTGTTATCCGTTTGTGCATTACAGCAGATATCCCCTCGGAAAAAAGCATTGCATTAAGGTGTGAACCGGCCTGCCTCCTGGCTTCGGCGCTCGGTGAGGTAAGCGTGGCGTTTATATTGGCCCTTATTACCCGTTCGGCGGGAACGCGCAGGTTAAAAAGCGAGAGCCTGGCGAGGCTCCTTATCTCGCCTTCCCCGTCCGAAAGCATCTGGCAGAGCGCATCCACCGTAAGCCTCTCCAGGTCGAGGTCCATCCGATCGGCCGCGGCGTGCAGCCTGCTGACCACGTATTGACACCATTCAATCGGCTTTCTTTTCCAGAAAGGCATCTTTTCCCGCGCCTTCTGGCTCATCTCAACGCCCGGCACTTTCCTTATCAGTTTTCCGATCCTGTAAAGCAGTGTCTTGCCCGCTTCACGAAATCTGCCCGCGACTTCTTCGCCTGGAGCACGTGATGCTTTCATGGACAGGAGCAGTCCCATCATCGTCTCAATTATGGTCTTTCGGGCATCCGCGTCCTGCGTCGCCCTTAAGGCTTTCGCCAGCGGACGTATGGCTTTCTGGTCGTTTATCAGTCCCAGTGATGCCGCCGCCGCGGTAACGACATTCTGTTTCTTGTCTGACAGTGCTTCAATGAGGCATTTCTCAGCCTCAGCGGTATAATCGCCCGGGGTCTCGGAAACTATCACGCCTATCTGGCGGGCCGCGAACTCCCTTAAAGAGGCATCTTCATCGTGAACGGCACCCAGAAGCGTTGGTATGGCATTGCTGCCGAGCTTGAGGAGCGAATCCTTGCTGTCCATGACAAGGAAGGTAAAACCTGAAAGGACTTTTTCGTAATCTTTTCCGAAATTCGCTTCCATAACCGACGGCGAAAGCCTTTCCGTATCAGCAAGACCCTGGAGTATCTGCGCGGTGTAGGCTCTCACCCTGAGATACTTGTCGGTAAGAAGCACTTTTTTCATGAACTTGAGCCCTTTGGGGCTGATGTGTTCGCCGAAAAATTCAACGATAGCCACGCGGGCGACATCACCCGCGAAAGAATACGCTTTTATAAGACGATCTTCCTCGCCGACCTCGGCGAACCCGCTCAAATGGTTGACGCATCCCTCGGTAAAGGGGTTTGCTTCACGGAACTCCTCCAGCACGTCGTCTATTGCCGGCTTCGCGTATTTGCCAAGTTCTGCCAGCTTAGCCCAACGCTTCGCCTGCATATGCGTCGTAAGCATGGCAACCTTGTGCCTCGCCGCATCGTTACTGGAAGGCGTTGTTTCCTCTTCCTCCTCATCCCTGGCGATCACAACATAAGCCTTGAGTATCTTTTTGGAGGAAGAGTTCTTCCTTATGTGTTCTATCGCCTCCCTCGCATAGGTCATCGCCGGCTGGGCGAACCTCCTGGTATTAACACCGTATTCCATTACATCAATAACGAACTCCAGGTGCGGTATCAGCACCGGGTCGGAAGTAGCCGCGGCTTCTTCTATGACCTTTACCAGACGGCTCAGACTTTTTTTCCTTTCCTGGGTTATCTCGCTTATGATCTTCTTTTTTCTGGATGTATCCTCATCCAGTTTCTCCGCGACCATTATTTCAAGCTCCCTGGATTTGCCCAGCTCCTCGTCCTCGAACTGCCACTGAACGTCCTTCCAGGCTTTTTCCAGCCTGACCATGATTTCCTTGGCATATTTCCTTTCCCTGGGATCATACACGTTCTTCGCGAGAAAATCGTCTTCGGCACTGTTCAAAAGCCCCTCTGCCGCCGAAGCGCGAACGAACATGTTCCGGTCCTTTAAGGCGCCTAAAAGCATCTTGGTGGTTAAGCCTCTTACCTCTTCACGCTTCCAGGCCAGCTCTGAAACCGTCTCCGCGGCGGCCTGCCTTAGCTGATAGTTCTTATCCTTGAGGAGTCTTTTAAGCACCGGTAAGATCTTGCCGGTAATTATCCCCGCGTCCTCTACATGTATACCGACCTTGGCGAGAGATCCAAGCGCCGCGAGGCGGACCTGTTTATCGCTTCTTAACGCCACCTCCAGAAGCAGCTGTACCGCCGAAGGATCCCCGGTCAGCCCGAGCCCCCGTATGGCGGCGACGCGCACATCCCGGTCCTGGTCGGCCACGACCTCCACGAGGGTCTGCATTACCTGTTCTTTCAGAATATCCGGCGCGGTCTCTTTTATCGCGAAACCGGCTCGCCCCAGCGCGGTGGCTATACTTGCCCGCACTTTTTTATCCTTATCCCGCCTGAAAACCTCCGACATCTGGTCTATTATCCAGCTCTGAGTGCCTCTGCTATCGGTAGTAAAGGCTATGCGCCCCAGGAACTCGGCCGCCGCTTCCCTCACCTGAGTACTGGTATCGCTCAGAAGCATCTCTATAAGACGCTCGATTATTTCTTTATGATAACGTGATCTGTCCTCAAGCGTACTTGCCGCCATTCCGAGAACCCGCACCGCCGTCAGCCTGATCTCCGGCCCCATGACAAGATACTCCATGAACGTGTCAAGCCAGGATGCTTCCAGTTTAACAAGGCCCCGGGTATCACCCCTGAATAGCTTAACGAAGAAGGCAGCTTCGTCGTCGTCTATCTTCTCAAGCGTATCGCAGGCGAACTGGCGGTACATCCGGTTATCGTGGTTCAATAGATCGATGTAGATCTCTTTAAGGTTACTGGTCAGCCTCGAAGCCCTGGGGCCTTTTACCGTCGCAGCCAAATGCGGCAGAAGTTCGTTACCCGCGTATATGGCTGAACGGTATATCTCCTCAGGGAACTCGCGCTTGCGCAATATGAGTATGATGTCGTTTACACGGCTGAGGTGCCCCTTCACTTTGACGAGGTTCACCGTTTCCTGGATCCTGCCTCTGTAAAGATCAGAATAGAACACGGCGTCTTCATCGTTAATCCCGCTAAGGGCTTCGGCGGCAGCCTGTCTGATATCCGCCTCGGGGTCCTTAAGCAGTTCTATAAGCACCGGAACGCTCTGTTTATCGCTTATCCTGCCGAGAGCCTGCGCAGCAGAGAACCTCGTCGCCGGATCGCTCTTTACCGCCGCTTTCATCAACGCGGATACGGCTTCCGTTTCTTTCGCTTCTCCCAAAAGATACGCGGCATTCTGCCTTACGATCGGGTCGGGATCCCTCAGGCAGTCGATTGCGGCGTCCACTATCCTTATACGTAACCCGAGATCCGAAGTATCTTCACCGATCTGCAGAAGTTTCCTGCCCAGGCCTTCAAGCGGGGCATATCTGTGCCCGCCGGGTGAGGTCACCTCTTCCAGCAGTTTTTCCGTTTCTTCTTCGGTGGGTATTCTCCCGAAAACGCTGGATGCGACTTCGGAAAGGAATACCGCATCTTCCGAAGCGGCCATATTCAATATCCGCGAAGCCATATCACTTACCCCGCGCGCGGGCGCTTGTCTTGAAACTTTTGTAAGGCGGCGGATAACACGTGTTCTCGCGAGAGAGGGCTGTCCCGCGGTGTCTTCCAAGAAACCTTCCAGGAACTCAAACGCTATCTCGCTCACCGGGGCCAGCTTATGCCCCACCAGAGTTGAATAAACAACAGCGAACTCCTTTTCGGTTACGCCGAGTTTATAAAGGGACCGTCTGGCGTTCTCCCTCACCGTGGCCTCTGTATCGGAAAGAGCCGCGAACAGGGCCTTTTTGATCATCCTTTTTTGCAGGGAAAGCTCCTCCACCGAAAGAGCCAGGTTACCCAGCATCGCCGCAGCGAAAGATCTCGCGTACGGGGCACCCTTTGAAAGAGCGTTTATATAGCTGTAAATAAGTTCCTCACCCGAGGCGCCCAGACTGAAAAGCGTCTGGCGGACCTGCTCGTGGAAGACAGGATCACCGTCACAGAGCCCTGGGGTCAGCGCTTCTGCAACTACTTCTCTGATCGGACTTGCGTTGACCAGGATATCCGATTGCCTTATCTCGTCCGATAACCCCTCTATCGCCTTACAGGCCGCCGTCCTGACCGCCGGATCGGCATCACTTACCGCCAGAAGCAGGCTTCCCAAGGCCTCTTTCTCGATGCCCATACTTCCCAGAGATACCGAAGAAGCGTTCCTGACAGACGCGTCCGCATCATAGAGGCGCCCCACCAGCGCCATACGAACATCATGCTTCAAGTCCGTATTATTATCGAGGTCGCGCGCCAGGTTCCCCAGCAAACGGCATGCAAAAGCGCGCGCCGCTCCGGAGTCGCTCCGGAGCGCTTTCAAATATCCTCGTGATAGTTCTTCCCTGGTCGCCTCCAACCTGAAAAGCACCTCCCTCGACATCTCACGAACAGACTCATCCTCGCTTGAAAGGTTCTGCTGAAGCGTGCTGACCGCGACATCCCTGAAGGGTCTTCCGTCGATGCGGAGAACGCTTTCCATGATTTGGGGAGCTATCGCCCAGAATACGGCCAGAAGCGCCTGTTTTACCATGACCTCTTCGCCGCCCAGGGCCACCAGCATCCTCTCGGCCGAATCGCTGTCGCTGAGACCTATATGCCCAAGCGCGTTGGCAGCCGCTAACACTACGCTTTCTTCGGGATGATACAGGCATTTTGTCAAAGCCACCGACACCTCCGGTATGATCTCCTCGCTCGGTACCGATGCCAAGAGCTTTATCACCGCAATGCGCACTGAAACGTTCTTGTCATGCAATGCCCCGAAAAGCTTGCGCTGGACCACGGGCTGGGTTATTGAACCCTTCACCTTGGGCATTACCACCGAAAGAGTATTGGCCGCAGCAAGACGCACCTCCATTTCCGGGTCGGATAAAAGCTCAAGCAGCGGGCCTATGGACTGGGCGTTATTCTCCGCGGTATAAAGGAACCCGGCCGCATCTTTTCGTATTTCCGGGTCGGGACTTTTAAGGGCCTTTATCAGTTCGTGTACCAGACGGGGTTCTTTTTCCGCGCCCAGCTCACGGAGCATCTTCCTTCCGGCAAGACGCGCCTGGCTGGAGGGATCAGTCAGAGTGCGGTGAAGTATCTCCCGGAAACTGGCCATGGTCATCCAATCGGGTTTCACCTTGATTATCTCATGCAGACCTTTAAGCGCGGCGATGCGGAGACTGGAATCGTCTTCATCTATGGAACTTATAAGCGCATCAGTTATCATATACCTTTGGGCATGGTCCTCATCCATTGAGATCCCTATCCTGCTCAGGTTCTCCGCCGCGTGGACCCTGACAGAGCTTTCGGAGTCCTGCAGGCGTCCTATCAGGATATCACAGACCTTACGGTCGGGTCTGGTCCCTCCGAGCATGTCAAGAGCCCAGGCACGCACAGCGGGCTGCGCCGCGTAGCTCAGCGCTATCCACAGATCTCTCAGCATAAGGGTCGCCCGGCGTCTTATGCTCCCGGCCTGTCTTACAAGCCAGGGCCTGGCGGCTTCAAGCCACCCTATCTGCCACCATAGCTGCGCCTTGAGGGATATTCTGTTCCATCTCTCGGGATAGTGCTTTTTCAGAAGACTGGTAACGGCAACTGCGCTCAAGACAAAGGCAAGCACCGCAAGAGTAAATGCTTCCCAAACACCGGAAAGAGCCGGTACAACCGGCAGAAAAGAAAACGCGTTGAGCGATATTCTTCTCCCGGAGGGAGCATAATGATCGACGGTATTTTTGATGCCTTCCTGAAGGGGTGTCATCTCTTCAGGATGCAGGTATTTCCTGAATTTCGTGTTGTCACAGATATGTACGGTCTTATCCAGTCTTTCCCCTTCTACTATGCGCACATCCTTTCCCGCGGCATCGGCGATACAGCGGGCTATCTCCATATTAGTCGTGGGCCGACCGCTTGCCACGTTTATCACTCTTGTATCATCCTTCATGGGAACCACCGCCGCCCTCAGAAGAGCCCTTGCACAGTCCTCCACGTAAAGATAATCCCTTTTCCCCTTTCTCCATACTTCGAACGTTCCTCCATCGGGTAAGCCGGCAATACCCTCGAATATCTTATTGCCGGAAGAGTCTCTGGCCCCGCGTATATAACTGGGTATCTTGTATTTTTCATCCTGGCCTGGGCCGTAGATATTGGAAAAACGCAGTATCCTGCTGTTGGGGATGCGCGCGGCGAACCTTTCGGCGATGATCTTGGTAAGCGGATAGAAATAATCTTTCGGAATGCCCAGCTCTTTAAGTCTTTCCTCGGGTATTTCCGGTATGTTAACGACCCTGCTGACGAATTCCATGGGAGATAGCCTGACATCGCCCTTGTTCTTTATATAGGATTCCGCGTAATCGTTGAAGAGGTCCTCGCACCTGTCGACGAACTCCCTGAGCTGTATTATTTCCGGTTCCTCGCCCCGGAGTATCATCTCATCCTCTTCTTCCCTCACCGCTTCTCCTGCGGACCTGCGCAGAAGACTGTATATATAGAAAGTCGAAGCGAAAATGAACCTGGTGCCGTTGCGATGGGCCAACTTGCTAAGTATGGCCGTGGAAAGGCTGTTCACCACCAGCGCCTTGTGTGGATCTCTCCGGCAATCGTTATGATCGGACATCCCTCCAAGATGATAGAAAACGTCATGCTCCTTCATGGCCCTGTCGAACACCCCATAGTCCGGTTTCACCAGATCGGACTTTTCTATATCGGTCCCTGCCCTGTCTTCCAGCCTCTGGTCGAGTTTCTCCGCCGTGCTGTTCCTGGCAACACCTGTTACTTTCATCATCAGCCTTCTGCCCATATTCGCCAGATTGGAGCCAAGGAACCCGGTAACCCCTGTCAGGGCGACCGATGTTGAGTTGGTAACGACCCGGGAGTTATGCTTTGCATCCGGGTCAAGTTTTTTAATGGCCATTTCAGACGCGAAACGCACCTTTGTATTCCGGTGCATTGAAGCCTTCATAAGAGGAGCAATAGCGCTGGGGTCCTTCAGCTGCCCGAGCGCGTAGACCACAAATTCAAGCACGTCATCATCTTCCGTTTCCAGTGCTTTGATAAGTGGGTTTAATGCCCTCGGATCGGATATCCTGGCAAGAGCGATCACCACCGCCCGCCTGACCCGGGAATCTGGATCGGAAAGGAGCCGGATAAGCTCCAGTACCGCTTCAGCATCATGCCGTTTGCCCAGAAGTTCTGCACACTTGCTTCTCACGCCGGCTTTCTTGTGCGAAAGCCCTTCAATGAGATAAGGCGTCAGGGGCACATCCATGAACCTTAACACGTTCTCTATCTGCTTATGGAAAGACAGCGGACCCTCGCTTTTTCTGGAGAAGGCGTTTAACAGCGCAGGGACCGCGTCCTTCCCTCTTTCGAACAGATAGCTTTTTGCCTCGCGCATCGGGCCTTGGTACACATCCCTCAGGTTATCGTGATCCAGTCCGCTGCACACCCTTATCTTTCGGATGTTCCAGCTTATGGGAAATAAGATCTTCCAGAGCAGCAGAACCGTTCCGAATAATATCATGCCGCCGGTGAAACAAAAGCATACCAGGGTTACCATCCCCATGAACGTTCCGGTGAAAAACTCGATAACGTGCTCCCAGACGGATACTTCATATATAACCTTTCTTGCAGTACTTTGCGCCATTGCGGGGGTGGAGTAGAGGACTCCGGCGATAGTTATAATTAAAAAGCTGAGAATGGGCCCGAAAGGTGAACGCTTCCCCCTGAGGGAATCTTCTGGCGCCGCCCGGTCAGACCTGGCCGTACTGGCGGCCCATGCCAGTGCCAGGCCGCCCAGTACGTTATTAAGGCCCGCCCCGTGCTCCGCGTTAAGCCCGGGGAGCATATCGGGGAATACCTTGTGCCTACCGGCGTATTTACTTATGGTACTCAGAATCTTGTACTCGGGCATACTTCTCGGCCTGATCCTGAACTCATCCAGCACCCTCTGGAGTATCCCAAGAACATTGGCCGGATATTTAACCACGTTAAGGTCCCCTCCGGCCTCACGCAGATGGAGAACCTCGAGCCTGTCGGAAGTTACCCTGTAACGGTTCCCCCCGACGGTTACTTCGCAGGAGGACTCACCGGCACTTCTAACCCGTATAGTGGAAAGCTTCTCCTCCAGCTCACGGGGGCTTACCGGATCAGAGTCCATAGCCGCGCGCCTTACCGGTGTAAGGGACTCATAGGCCTCCCTGTACGAAGATATCCACTTAGCTATCTCCGCATCAACGTCATTCCCGCTAAGGGCGTTCTGCCCCACGGCATACGCCAGCAGTTCCTCGAGCTCGCTTATATCCCCGGTATCGAAATACGCTTCAAGCGCCAGATCATATTCACCGGAAGAGACCAGCTGCCTGTAGGGTCCGGTTTTTTTCGTGAGAACGGCCACATAGGGCCTCGATTCGTCGTTATAGAACTTCGGCATGAGGACCAGATAAGAAAGCCCTCTCTTCTTCATGAGGCTGGTCAGTCCCGCGGTATGATGGCCGCCTGATATGAGAGCCGCGACATGTTTTCCTTCCGCGCGCATCGCCTTGACGGTGTTCGCCATCATCGCGTTATTGCGCTCCTCGGCTATCCGGTAGAACTTAAGCGCACCAGCGGCCTCGTCAAGAACGCTGTCCACGCGGCTGAGAGCTTCTGCCAGCCCATCTTTTTCCTGAAGGGCGGCGGCCTTTATGAACCTCTTGAAATCATCCGCCCCGAGTCCGCTTATCCTGCTCCTTAAGAGCTCCACCTCATCGCCCGAGAGCCTTATCTCGAAAAGACCCTTCACCAATTCCGTCGACCTGACAAGCTCGTAAAGCTGCTTTTCTTTCTCAGAGGAGAAAAGCTCTTCAAGCATCTGATTTTCCACCGTATCGAGCTCCTGCTGAAGACCCAACACGTTCAACCTGTGATATCCCTCGGCGTATTGGGTGAACTTGACCAGTTCAGTTAAATTCCCGGCGGGAACCCCTCTTCTTTCGGCGAACTGGAGAAGCCAGCTGTGGTACTCAGACTGTTCCATCTTTCCCTTTTCATAGGCAAGGGACTTAATGACCATTTCCTCCAGGCTCTCCTTGTCAACAACGCGCATGAGTTCATCTATCAGGGCTTTTCTCTGGCGGGTCGCCTCCTCGAAATCTATCTCCTTCTCCATATCAACCGAGCGGGTGAATTTCTCGATATTCGGACAGGAAGGAACGTGTATCTTCTTCTTATTTATAAGTCCCTCAAGATAATCCCAGTAGATATCAAGGCTAATCTTGCTCTGCCGGTGAAGCCGGGACTTATAGACCATCTTGTTAAGTTCTGCCGAATATACGCTGTTCTCTTTTTTCTTGAGTTCACTGAGCAGGAGTTTAAATACGGAAATGTTCTCCAGGTTCGTCCTGTAAATCCTGCGGAAGACCTTTAGGTTCTCCTGGTAAAGTGAGTTATCCTCGACACCGTACAGGGCTATATCCTCCGCGCTGGTCGCGGTAAAGAATTCACCTGCGGAGATCCTGCCCTCTTTCATCAGGAACCTGGCGGTCTTATCTTTCACCTTCTCGTCAGGCAACGTCTTAAGAAGGGAAGTATCGATATATCCGGAACCTCCTTCAATAGCCACCACGTTAAGATCGTATTCGTTCAAAAGTTCAGTAAGTATGCGCACGATCGAGTACTGCGCAGAAAGCGATGAGTGGCAATCCTGTATGTTTATTACAAGGTCTTTTGAACCGTTGATATGTATCTGGTCGGTCTCAGCGAGACTCTCTGATAGGGTTATATCGCGGTACGTTTCAGAGTAAGGGACCTGGCGCTGCGCTGGAGCGATCTTGCCCATATCGGCGATGTCACCGGCGGCCCAGGCGATCTGCTGATGCAGGAACACGCAAGTTACGATTATTGCAACTATCTTTATAAAGGTTCTGTTTCTACTCATAAAGGCCTGATTACTGTAATACTTATTTAAGCGTTTAACTTTCTCAGATAACACGAAGCCATACCCTTTATCTTTCGAAAACCCCGTAAAAAGGTATGGCACTGACTTTTTGTTATGTTAATTCGTTCTATAATATGATAACACATACCATCCTAAAATCAATGGGTATTTCTGGCTATTTTATGTTTAACATATTTAAGTAATTTATATATATTTTATAGATGTCATCGTATTAAAGATATAAGTTTTTTAGATTTTTTAAATACTAACTTTGGCCTGTTTTAAGCTCTTTTAAGGTCTTTGCCGATTTAAGAGATAGAATCCCCCCTAAAGTCTTATAATTTAAGCTCTTAAGGCCCCTGGAGGGCCTCAGAGACTATTCCGGGAGGTATTGCGCGGGGTCTTTTTTCTCGGAAGGAATTAAAAAAAAAGGCCCTACCCGCTAAGGGGAGGGCCTTTTCCTGGTGCTTTGTGAAGATGCTTATGCAGGAAGGTGTTTTTTTGCATTTCACATCTTTCCCTACACCTTTTTTGTTATCTAGCCCCTACCTGGTCTCCTTTCCTTTATGTTTATCTGTATACTTACCCAAACCGTATCACAAAGCCGATTACGCCGCTATGAGTATAGTACGTATCCTTTGCTCGTATTCGCGCATCTCTTTCATGTCCACCGGTTCCACCTTCGGCAGGTAATTGAACAGGTTGTATCTCTCCACCTGATCAAGCTTTCCGTCTATTCCCGTAAGCGGTTTCTGGTCGTTATTGGACATGATCTCTATGGTCATCTTGTACAGCTGGCTGACAAGACCCTCTTCCATCTGCACCAGGAGAAGACGGTCCTCCCTGTCCAGGCTGAGTATGTCCATCGCGCCCGGGCTCTCAAGGTCCACTATCTCACTTCTTGCGCCTATGGCCACCGAATTGGCACGGACGGCCAGATCGGTCATCTCACGGACCATTTCCAGCATTTCTTCCGGCGTCAGGATCTGTTCCTGTTCAATGAACCTTATCCTGTCCCTTTCAACGTACCCGTCAAGCCCCGTCGCTTCCATGTACTCATCCAGCTCCTCCTCAACGGCGGAATTGCGGATAAGCACTATATCCTGTACCGGGTCGTCCTCGGGACCTACCACTTCCAGCACCTGGCGGCGCTCCCTTATGGAATCGGCGAGCATCCTCATGTCACCGGCGCTCTCTATAGCGGTCACCACGTAGTGCCTTTCGCCGCTGAGATCCTTTTTACCTCTTAGAGCGTTCATCTTATCCAGGGCTTCGGATGTGTATTTGACACTGTACTTCTCGTAAATGTTATGCAGCCTGAGGTCGTATATGCTCTTTTCGGTGATCCTGTAAGAACCCATCTCCGGCAACAGCCTTGCTAGGATGACCGTCACGTTCTTCAGCTCGTCCAGACTCCGCGCTCTTTTAACGTTCTCCGGAGTAAGTTCGGCAATGTGCGGGAACATAAGTTCAATGATATCCCTCTTTGTCTTTTCGGCGAACTCCTTGACCGCGGACTTGAGCTCTTCCTTATTGAATTCATCCGCCGTAACGTCAAGAATAGCTGATACGGTCTTTTCTCCGCGCGTTTTCTTGTCCAGCTCCTCTATCATCTCCTCACTGGTCTTGCTGTCAATGGCGATGATCTTCGCGCCGGTCTCTCTTTCGAGCTCCCTCACGCCCCTGAAGCCCAGCAGATCGAATATTTCGGAGGGCGCTCCCACTGCCACGGTGAATTCTCCCAGAAGTTCGTCCACGCTTTTTTCCGTATCAGGAACTACTTCTTTTTTCTTCATTTCGACAATGGTCACCTTGAAGGCATTTTCTATCTTCTTATCGGGAGTCGAGTCGATAATTTCCTCCATTGCCCGCGCAGCCCAGTTAATATCCCTCTCTCTGCCGGACAGGGTCATCATGAATTCCTGCCCTTGTTCGGCGCCCATGGTCATGCCGGCAATGGCCCTGTATTCCTGCCCGGCGGAAAGACCGCTGGCCAGAACAGCTTTTACCTGGGCTTTCTTGAGGACCTTCTCAAGAAGAACCGCGGGCCTCATATGCAGCCCCAGAGTATTGGTAACTTCGATGCTGAAAGTGCCCTCGGCTTCGGCATCGGTGCCTTGTGGCTCTATGCGCTCGTAGGCGGTATCAATGAACTCATCCTGCTTGCCTGCAATTAATAGTGCAGCAAGTGATCCTTCAGGCGGACCCGCACTCTCCGGGGCCAGCTCTTTGGTTTCGGCCTCGGCGGCTATCTCTTCTTCATAAACCTCTTCCGCCGGCATCATCCTGTTAAGTACAAGCTGTATCTGCTCGGACACCCACTCTCCCTTGTAGGTCTCCTTGAGACCCCTTAAATAAGTGGCCGCCTGCTCCCGCACGTCCCTGGGAACATCCTCCTCTTCAAGAAGATATCTCTTCGCCAGGCTGAGGACCCTTGCGGCAACGCTTCTTGGCGAATCGTTCATCACGCTGGCGGAGGTCATGTTGCTGACGCCCTTCTGGTAATCACCAAGCCTGAAAGCGCTTTCGGCGAAATCCAGCTTCCCCAAGTGCGGCATCGGTATCCTCTTAAGATCAGCGTATTCCGAAACATATTTTCTTACATTTCCGGCCAAAGGAGTATCCCCCAGATAACCCAGCGACGGGACAAGCACCCAGCCGTACATGTTACCCGTGGATATGACCCTTTTGATCCTGTTCAGGTGATCTTCAGTGAGTTTCTGCCTGTTCTCGGCAATTTTCAGAACCTGGTTAAGGTACATCGAGGCGATCACTCTTTTTGCGATAGCACTCGGCATATTGCGCTGAAGGTCGGCTTCACTCATACCGGACTTCAACTGCCCGACCAGCCCGTCCACGTCCCCCGTCCTGCGCATCTGGTCAAGAGACCTCAGTTCGGCATCGGAAATAAGCGGCAGAAAGTCCTTGTATAACGGAGCGTACATGCTGGTCGCTTCCAGTGTCAGGAGCATCTCCGGAACTGTCCTGGACTGGACTATGTATATCTCTCCCTTGGGGGTGTATACCCATTCCACGTCCTGTGTCCAGTTGAAGAACATATCCTCTATTTTCATTCCCAGTGACGCCAGCTTGTCGACCAGTCCAGACCAGAACACTTCCGAGTGAGCTTCCTCGGCGGTAACGTCCACCGCCTTGAAATGACCGCTCTGGTCTATTAAGAGTTTCCTGCCGGCCTGGGAATACTTGTTAACTATATCGACCTCGCCGGTGACCTTGTTCACCAGAGCCTTTGCCGGTTCACCCCGGCCAGAGACCACGGCCCCGAGTCCAAATCCGGCTTTGATCTCTATCACACCTTTATTCCTGTCAACCGGCTCGTAAGTGTTCATGGTACCGGAAAGAAGGGGCGTTTCGATGCTGTGAGCGACCCCCGCTGAAACAGCCGGGACCTGGAGTATGACGCCCGCATAGACATCCTTATCCTCAACCCCGTATTCAAGTCTCATGTCCACCGCGGATTCCGAATATTTCTGGGCGATGACCCGTTTAACGGCCTCGATTATCTGTTCGTCCGTGCGAACCTCAAGCATTTCATCGTTATCGGGATATGACTCGTACTGACCCGCCGCGCTCGCCTCGGGAAGATCCTCGAAGTTATAGGAGGACCTTACATAGAAGGATGTGTTGCCGTACTGATCCTTCAGCTCGTTAGCCGCGGCGAGAATAATCCTTCTCAGTTCGGCGGGCATTTCGGCACCTATGATCATTTTCCTTATGCTCGCGAGTTTCTCGCGGTCGGCGGACGTTATCTTATCGGGCGATTTCATTTTGCCCGTAGCCGGATCCATCATTATGTCTTCGGCAATCTCCGCTATCCTGCTCTCCAGCGTGTTACCCTCTTCGTCAACAGGACTCTTCATGAAAGCGTCACTGAAAGCGAAGGTGAGCGCGCTCCCCGGCGGGATATTATCGCGCAGTCCGTTATTGACCATATGACCGAGATTGGAGGCCTTGGGACCAACCCTGTTCAAATAGAATATATCCACGTCCTCCAGTCCGTATACCATCTCTGAATCGGGTCCTATTGACGCCGGGGGTACCGTGACGGTCTTTGCCGGCGGAGTGCGCCTGTATGATTCCTTGTGCTTGATCTCGTCCTCATGGGCAAGGCGTAACCTCGCGACACCATCCCTGTCCACCCTGAACATGCACTCTTCGCCTTCGAACTGTTTAAGGTACTCCACAGCGTTGGGGATTATCGCAAGCGGAATAGCCTGTGAGCGTGCCACGGCAAGCGAATGGCCTTCACCGCCGATACTGGTGATGATTCCCCTGCCTTTTATTCGGGGGATCCTCTTGTCCATATAAGGAAAGACCCATATCTCGTCGCCTGTCGCCTGGCTGAACCTCTCTTCCATTTCCTGAAGGTTGTCGATGACATGCAGTATTCCAACGGCCTGGCCCTGCTCCTGGCCCTGGAGATTATACACTCCGTATTCCGCCAGATAACTGTTGAGCACTTCGTCTATGTTCATTTCATCGGCCATCTCGAGGAAGGTGTTGATCTCGTCATTGCTGGAAACCTTCTCGGACACTTCATCTTCACGGCCGATCAGAAGACTTATCTGGAAATTGATCGTGCCCCACTGTTCTGCCGCCATGTCGTAATCCCTGTCGGCTATACTTGACTTAAAGCCCTCGAGGTTGTCTATTATCTGCTGGAACGCCCCGATATCGCCTATTTCTTTCATGGCGGTTTCGATGAGGCGCTTCATCCTGTCCACTTCTTCCATCTCAAAGGCGAACTGCTTGTCCAGTTTCTCGATCACTTCACGCATGACCGCGTCGATCTCTTCCCTGACCGGACCCGACATGGCTATTTCGTTGAGAAGCCCCTGGACCTGCGGTGTATGTTCTCCGCTGGGATACGCTTTACCCGCGTGCACGTGCCAGAAATAATACAGAAGCACCGCGCGCCTTATCTGCTGGCTGAGAGCCGGCAGAAGAACATCCTCTATCGGCATGCCTTCAAAGAAAGCCCTGGTCATGTATATGGCCTGCGCGCGTCCTTCACGGGTACCGGAGAAAGCGACCTGCCATTTACGGCCGTCACATGTCAGAAGATGCGGATGTTTCGCCGCGAGGCTGTCCGGGCTGGGCTCGACCAGATACAGCTGGAACTTGCCCAGCAGGTCTTTGTTATTGGCTATGAACTGCCTGAAGGCCTTGTGCCTGGCGCTGGTGTTTATCTCGTTCAACCTGTCGTTCATGACCTGCACATTGGCTGAAGCGTTCTCGCCGCGGCCTTTTATCTCGAAGTTACCTTCCGCGTCAAGACCGACAAGGACATACCTATTTCCCTCGAAGACGTCGTCACGCACGCGTTTTTCCGAATGCGTCTTGCGGTATGTCTGATCATTGGTCCCCGCCGCTCCCAGGTCCATGGGGTAATCATCAAGCGATACGGATTTGGGCACAATATCAGCCATGGTAACACCCCACCTGAGTCCCACGCGGTAAGCGAGCGACTTGATGAACCTCTTTATCCTGGGCCCCAGACCCGTACCCATTATGATACCCGCCATAATCGCCCCAAGCACTATCGCCCCGAGAAGCACCGGATCAAGGTTCAGTATCGGCCCGGCAAAAGCGAACGCTCCTTCGCCGGCAAAGGCGCTTCTTGGCGTGAACGCGAGCACCGCACCGGAGAGGATCCCCGCCCTGAGCGGCGAGATATGCGGAAGGAATCTTGGCATGAGCTCAACGACCTCAATAGAGACCACGTTCCCGCTCTGGTCATACTCGATGGTCCTGGCCAGGTTCTGCCTGTCAGCGTCGGAATAGCATCTCTGTATCTTCACGACATCGGTATCCGCCCAGTACTCGTATTCGAAAGCTATCTCGCCCTCCGCGTTAGCCGCGGAAAGTACATTAACATCAACCCTGCCGGAGGTATCGTAATGATAGTAAACGTTGCCCTGTTCATCCGCCTCGGTTAGCGTCTGGGACTCGACCTGTCCGTCTTCGTAAAAGGTGATCTCTTTTATGACCTGCGAAGTATCGAGGTCACTGATGACCTTCTTCTGGATCCTTTCGTCGTTGGCATCCGCGGTATAGTAGGTAATATCCGTTACGGTGTTATCAGCCGTGTCGGTGACCTTCGAAAGACGCCCGTACCATGTCCCCGTATCCGGGTCCTGGTGGGTCATTTCATCGTTGAATAAATACGTTATGCCATCCGCACCGGTAGTGCTCTTGAGGTTGCCGGAAACGTAATAATCGTATACGGCCACGCCCACGTTATCGACTACCCGGATAAGGTTGCCCGCCTCGTTGAAATAGAGGCTCCTGTCCGGCAGGTCATACTCGGGGTCCACGCCCAGGGGATCCGACAGAAGTGACGGGTCGGTGTATTCATGCTTTACGCTTACAGTATCGGTATCCGGATGATATTCGACGAGCGTGAGTGCATCCCCCACAAGGGCGATCACCATCCTGCCTATGTCCCCGTAGAAAGGCAGGTTCTCGTAGTAATAGGTCACGTTATCGAGCGGCCTTTCTATCATGGACGGAAGACCCGGCGAGGAAGTGTCGGATGTCGGGTGATACGTCAGTATCTCCGTGATCTGACCCGCCGTCTCGCGTATCTTCTCGAACCTTCTGAGGTCATTATGGTCCTCCGGATAGGGATTGGTGTGGCTTATCGAATCTGTCCAGTTATCTGTGTAATTATCGACCTGGTAAAGCCTGCCGGTGGTCTTGCCGATAGTGGCCGGCTCGTCCCTGAAATAATATTTCACGTGTTTGCCGTAAAGCTCGTGGCTCTCGGCAACATCGGTCTCGGCGGGTTTCTCTATGGTCTTGACGAAACCGGAATCCCAGTAAGTAACGGTCATGCTCGTGTCGTAAACGAAGTATTCCACCTGCTCCCAACCGTTGGTCTGAGTATCGACGTTCCTCTCCTCGCCATGGGTATTGTAGATCCAGTGCATGTACTTCTCGGCGTCTTTGAGACCCGCCAGAAGATCATCCCCCGCGGAGACCTGGTAGATACCCCTGTAGGTCGTCTTTCTCACCTGACCGGGGTGGTCCACGCCGTCCCAGCTGTTCCATTCGTAAAGAGTGTACTCTCCCACGGATGAATCAAAATAAACAAGAAGCCTGCCGTAGTTAAGTCCGTCGCCAAGATCAGTAGCATCATATTCGGCTATATCCATGCCCGAAGAAGTCGCCTGCTGGGTCCTCTTGATCCAGCCGAAATCCTGGTCGGAAAGACCCTCGTAACGTTCGATGATCTCGATGGGCTCATCCCCGGCCAGATATGCCTCCTCCGAGGCCCATATCGTCTGGACCCTGATCTGGGGCACGGTATCCTCCGTCTCGCGCGGGTAGTATTCGTAAAGGTTGTATCTGCCGTCCGGGGTGATAAGGTAGTTCATCCTGCCGTAGTCGTCGAACGCCTCGGGAGTATGCCTGCCGTAATCGTTATCGTTCCTGCGCTCAATGAGCTGGCCTTCATCGGCTCCCTGGTTCCAGTACTCGGTGTGAACGTACCCGGTATCCTGATAATACGTCACCCACCTGTCCCCGACCTGGTTAGGCGGAAAATTGTCACCCGTTTCAACCTCTTCATCAAGACCGCATCCGGCAACGAGAGCCGCCAGAAACACGGCTACCACCACCGGCCTCAACAGTTTTTTCCCGCATAAAAGCGATAACCCCACGCTCACGGTCCATAAAGCGGCTTTTACCATCGCGCCTGCCGTCCGATAGGCCGCCGAAAGTACCGGATGTATAATACTATAGGCCATGACCACCGGAAGCAGGGTACCCTGGACCATATATAACCCTGCGTGTGAGGAGATACCCCTAAGATGCAGAAGTTCATGGAAATAATAAAGTCTCTGCACCGCTTCGGGACGCCTTGCCATCTCGACCTTGTCAACGTAAAGCTCCCCGTCCTTTACATAGGCTATCTCTTCGACGCCCGCCTCTGCCGCGCGCGCCCGTTCAAAGGGCTCTATAAGACCTTCTTCGCGGCCCAGGACTCTTGCGGTCCGCGCGATAATCCCGTATTTGAGGTCTAATGCCTGAAGACCGTATATCGTCGCAACGGATGCCAGGGCATATCCGGCCAGGACGGCAACGCGCACGTCACCGGCCAGGGCCAATACCGCGGCCGTACCAATACCGTAGAAAATCGCAGCAAGAGCCGATGAAACCCAAGAAATGTTCTTTCTGGCGCCCGTGTCGGGCCTGGGCTCGAGAGAGACCGATATCAGATCCCTGGCCTCGCCTATTACCCCTTCGCTCGTCCTTTCATTGGCCACGACCAGGCAGTTCGGGAATTCGGTTTTGATCCTAGCGGCGACTTCGGGATCCACTTTACCTCTCGCGTGAAGAACAAAACGCAGCCTGCTTCCGGCCAGGGGCTTTATCTTGTTCAGAAGCCACTGGAGGTTCTCCGCGTTGAAATCCCTGGGTATATACATCTCAAGCTGAACCTGGTCATAGACCGTATCGCTGAGCCCGCCTTCTTCCTCAGGCGCGGCAACACCGCCGGCTATGGCCATGGCCCACTGCAGATTATCTATGTCCACGCGTACTTTCAGCGTGACTTCGCCGATCTTCTTCTTAAGGTCCATGAAGCTTTTGATCACTTCCTCGTTACTGTTAACTATCCAGCTGCTCGCGTCGGGCCTGATCTTATTGCCGCCGGATGTAAGACCCCTGAGGTCGGCTTCATCTGCTACTATGGCTGTCTCCGGAGCTTCTTCGGCGTATTCGGCCACGTAATCGCCTCTTACCCGGAGGAACAGAGAAAGCAGCTCTTCCAGGCTCTTCCTGTAATCTCTGGCGTCCCACAGACTGTCCCTGGACAGGATCTCGTTCACAAGGGCCATGTCTATAAGCGCGAACTCGAGCCTTAGACCGGTTTTCCTGGCCATATCGAAAAGCGCGACAAGATCCGCCTCCAGATCCTTTATCCGGTCCTCCGCGGGTAAAAACCCGAAATGCACCCTTACCGCTTCGCAGCCTTTTGTCTTCAGGTTCTCGAACTCGTTCTCTACCGTGCCGATATTATCGGTGATCGAACCATTTACGAAAGCGTTAACCTTAACTGGTTTACCGTCCCTCATTTTCTCTATGACAGTGGGCATTTCCCATCTTGCCACCGCACCGAACGCTTCGGGCTCGCTGGTGAACCCTTCCGGTTCGGGACCTATTTTCACCTTCTCAACAGGCGGTATGTCCGCTATAACTTCCTCTTCCACCGGAACGGCCTCCACCTTTTCGGAAACCGCCTCTTCGGGAACGCCCTGAGCGGTCTTCAGAACGAGCATGGGCGCTTTTACCCCCGGCAGTAACACGGTAAGCCATTCCGAGATCGAAGCGGGCTTTTCAAATCCGTATTCTGAGTCCCTCCAGAAAATAACGCCGCCGTATCCCATCTCTCTTGCGCGGTCGAGTATGAGCCTGACGTTGCGCGGCGACATCTTCATGCCGCTTCCGTCCATGTCCCTCTGACCGGCTTCACCGATAATAACAGGTTTTGTCTCGCTTATCTCAGAAGCCGCCTTGCGGAAGACGGGCACGCCCTTTTCGTAGATATGGAACTGCAGTATGTCGATAGCGGCTACGTCCGACCAGTGCTCTATGAGTGTCTGCTGGTTCTTACTGCCCACGGTCACTTTCCCGCCCCTGGCGTGTATCTTTTCCGCGAGCATCTGAACATACCTCTTCACGTAAACGACCATCCTCTGGTCGGGACAGCCTTCGGGTTCGTTGAAAAGGTCCCATGCGTAGATACCCGGATGCGCCCAGTATTCGCCGAGAACATTCTCAAGCTCCCGTACCACTCTCAACCGGCTTACGGCATCCTTCAGAAGCACGGGGTTCTCACCCACGACCGTATCGCCCTCTTTTTCGACATTGTCCGCAAGTTCGAAACTGAAAAGCGTCGGCATCACCCTGAGGTTCGGGTATTCAGCCCTCACTTCTTCCAGAACCTCGAAGAAAGCCTTGATATCCGCCGCGACCTTGTCATCAAAACCGGTGAACCTTCCATTGTCGTCGGTCCGGACACCCGCGCGGGCGTCACCGAAGAAGGACTGCACCCTTACGAGGTTTGCCCCGCCGGAGGCGAGACCGGTCAGCTGCTCGCGCAGCTTCTTGCGCCCTTCCGGCGTTGAATAACCGTCGTGCTTACCCTCCCATTCGCCGACATCATGGAAAGAACCGAGTATGTTGGCGCCGACGTTACGGGCGAATTCCTTTTTAGGCAGAACTTTGGGGCCGAACGCCTTACCCACGGTCTCTGACATGTCCACCCTCGGCAATATGCGCGGGGCCTTTATCCTCAGGACCCCCGAAGTCGGTCTTACCAGATCGTTACTGATGATAACCTTCCAGGATTTTGTGGCGGAAGGATTATATACCCTCGGACCGGGGATTATTATCCCCGCGGGCATTTCAGGCCTGCTGTATACACTGGTATCTTTGCCGTCAAGAATATCCCGACCTCTTTTATTCTCCGGCCTGGGCACGAAGTACAGTTTGGATTCAGCGCCACCCTGGTAACCGGGCTCGTCGAATATCGGTCGCGGGTTTCCCTGCTCGTCATAAGCTTTAACGGTAAGATGACTGCCCCTGAAATCATCACGCGATTGCTCGGGAATAAAGACTTCGAAGGCAAGCTCTTTCATCTCCTGCATGTTCATGGGCCTGGTGAGCTCGATAAGGACCTCTACGGTACCCCTTCCTCCCACAACGTTCATCCCGTCCATGGACGCGCGGATCTCGATCGTTCCGTCATCAAGGCGCCTTACGCTGCTTCCCGGAGCTCCGCTTACCAGACGCACCGTTGAATTCGTCTCATCGAGCGGCATGATCTCGGACTCGTTTATACCGAACATCCTGCAGTAAACATCCAGCCTGCCCAGGCGCGCAAAGATCTGCTGCAGGTGCTGGGTAAAATACTCATAGTCCCATTTGTCCTTACCCTGTTCGACATAGGTCCTGCGCAGGTTATCCGTGTAAACCCTAAGTATGTTGAACAGCCTTTTGGCCCTGTCTTCCTGGCCGATGTGCACATACTGTTCATACTGGTCCGCAACTGCTATCATAAAGCCTCTCATATCCCCGCGGCGGGAACGTTCTTCTTCTATAAGCCGTTCGAGCTGCTCATCGGTAAGAGAGACCACTCCGTTGGTGTAGTTCTCTATCGTCATCTCGGTAACCACTCTTTCCCTCGCGTCCTTTATCTTGGCGCGGTCATAATAGGTATTAAGACCGAGTATGGCGAACCACGGAAGGATCAGAAGAAGCATCAGTATGGGCCCCTGGAATCTGCTCCATGTCACCGCCTGTTTGTAGCGGGTGCCCAGTGTCGCTTTCTCACCCATGCGCAGCTTGACCACCGAAGTCCTCCCCCTGGTCCAATAACCCTCGTTACTGTACCCGGGAAAGAAAGACCTCTGCATATTCTGGAAAGATGGTATGACCATGTGGTTGTAATAATGTATCATTGCCGGTATGCGCACGAAATATCCCAGCATGTGAAGCGGCATGCGTCCCACGCGCAATATGGGTCTTCCGCTCATCCTGCTGACCATATCGGTGAATTTGAGCGCTATGAGCGGCACCGATACCCCAACGGTGAAGATGGTCCAGCCGTACGGCAACCAGCCGTGTATCCACAGGAACGCGGAAGCGGCAAGAAGGGCCAGCCCCACTATCCCTACGGAGGGTTTGATGAATATGGCGCCGGTGGTATAATCCCTGATGCCTTCGACTTCGGTAAGTATCTCACCGAGCGCGTTGCGGAAAGTCTCTATATCCTTGGGCTGCGGGTCTTCCAGCGGAAGCCCCAGATCGTTGTACACCTCATAGGCGAAATGCATCCTTACCCCGCCGTCAGCCAGGTCCTGAACGAAATCTTCCCTGCCTCTTTCGGTATCAAGGTATTCCTTCGTCGCTACGAGGGCGTCCCGGTAATCAGTGACCACGGTAAGCACTTCCTCAACGCTCCTGTAATCCTCGATATGCACCCTGCCTATACCCTTGAGTTTGCGGAACCTCGGGTCCTCCAGCCTCTTCCTGAGGGCCTCCTGAGTGGATTCCTCATCCTCAAGCCCTCTGGTAGCTACCGTTATCCAGCCCATCATGGTCTGGACTATGGGAGGCGAAATAAAAACTATGGCGCCGGCCATGGTAGTGGCAAGCCAGCCCATGAGCACGGGTATGGTTCCCCTCATCATGTGGGCAAATGAAAAGATAAGCGTGCCTATGCCACCGAGGTTCTCTATCGCCGGCATCCCGGCAAGCAGCATAACGACAAGGTAAAAGACCGTGACACCCATGGTAATACCGGTGAACACGCCCGCAAGACTGCCCGAAGAAAGGTGTGCCATATGCTGGAACTTGCCCCAGCCCATGGTCCTCATCGGATCGACCTGCCACTGTTCGTTACGTTCAAGTCCCGCGCGCGTACGCAGCGAATACAGGAACTTACCGAACATGTAAAAAAGTTTTCCGAAGGCAAAGAACCCGGCGAAACTCACGCCCACGCCTATGAAACTTCCAAGTCCTCCCCAGGCCAGCATGAGATTCCTTGAGCCTATGAGCGCCCAAACCGACCCCATACCGACATATTGGCCGAAGAACATCCAGAAAGCCGGGCCGTAAGATATTATCGACCAGAACGCCTGGAGGGTTATCCACCTGACGCGCTGGGCCCACCATCCCGGACCGGTCTTGGGCAGAAGGTCCTCGAGTATCTGGGTATATTTACCGGTAAGTCTTGTAGCCTTGAGATTATAAAGCGCAAGACGGCTGCCCAGCTCGGCGTCCTCGATCTGGTTCATCGCATCCCACGCGCCGGAAACGTTGTACTGGGTGAAGTTCCTGCTGAGAAGGCTCGATATGTTCTTTATGTGCACGTCCGGGGAGACCATGAGCCTGAGCCTTTCAAGTACGCGTGATGAAAAGCTCAGCCTCTTTATTCTCTCCTCCCTGCGGGTCTCGTCGGTGTGTACACGCTCCCTTAAGGGTTTCATAAGTTCCTGCAGGGTAGCCCTTGTCGAAAGAGGTTCGTTGCTCTCTACTTTTCCGTCCTCCCCGAGCACGGGTTTGGAGTAGGCCAGCATCTCCCACAGGAAACCGTTACCTGTACCGCCCAGGAAAAGGAACCCTGCCATGGTCTGGCCCACCTGTATGGTGGAGTGCCATATGAGATAGTCCATATATGCTATGTTTTCCCAGTCGGGGGCCTTGAGCGGGACCTGCCTGAGCTCTGTCTGCATGACCGTCGGCAGATTACGCAGGCGGAACTCGGTCTCAATGAACTTTCTTGAGACGTCCAGCCCGCCGACTTCGTCTATTTCGATCGGGTAGGCCTGCATGAAGGCCCATAAAGCGTATCTGGCGCGGGCCTGCTCAAGTTCGCTGTCGGTCTGGTCTTTCTGCCTGTTTATCAGAGGAAGCATTTGCTCTTTGCTTTTTTCCTGAAGGGCCAGGAGCGCTCCTGCGTCGCGTATATCCATACCCGCCGCTGAGACCATCTCGCCGAACCTGTCCATATATTCCTTTTTAAGCTGCCCGGTGTCGGTAGAACGTTCTATCCGCCAGCGCGCGGCATCCTCCTCGTCCTCAATACCCGCCAGCTGTTCATCTATCGTCCTCTGCCTCATCTCCCAGACGGCAGTTTTGGCCCTGAGCACCATCGGGGCGAGCCGGTCTTCTTCATCGACCAGTTCCATGTAATCCGGCTGTTCCTCGCCCTTGCGTTCATAGTACAGTGCTATATCCTTGACCGCTTCGGCGTTCATCGGCGGTTTCATGCGCAGTTTCCTCTGGTGCTTATCAAGGTTAACGCCGTAATCTGAACCGGTGATCACCTCGATCGAACCAGGGTATTCCTGAAGCGTGCCGGCGGCGAAAAGTTCTCCCCTGTAGGCCTTAAGGTCCAGCCCGTACTTGACCAGTTTTGGCATAAGCTCGAGGTTCTCCCCGCCCACGACGTAATAGATCTCGTCCACGCCGCCGAGAAAACCCTGTATGACCTTGTTGCCGGACCTTTTCTCGTAATGGTCGAGCATGACCGCGGCCTGACCTTCCTCTTGCCGTTCCAGGGCATCAAGCACCCTGACCGGATCGACCTCCGGGTCCCGGCTGAACCTTTCGGCAGCGGCCGGGTCTATCTTAAGTGCCCCTTCCTGTACCAGGTCGATAAAAACTGAACGAAAAGCCTCTTTGTCCACTTTCGCTTCCATCCTGTCGTTATCGTCCATTACAGTGAAAACATCCACCGGCCTGCGGTAAGCCTGCTGGATACTCCTTACCATGTCCACAAGCTTGTTACCGGCATCCTGCCCGAAAGTGGTATCCATGAGGATGAACTTGGCCAGGAGCTCTTCGTTATATTCATCGAGCATATATTCCACGTCGCTAAGGGTCAGGTTCCTGAGTATATCCTCGTTGGTCAATCTCTCTCTTCCCCACTCGGGGTTCTTGACAAGTTCCCTCCGCTGCTCGTCGGTGAGCCTCCGGCTCAGGCGTTCATCCTCCATAATGACCTTTACGAGCTTCTTTCTGTCGGTCTTGTTCATGAGGTAGACCATCTCCGGCAACGGATATTCAAGACGCAGCCTGTTGATGGGCCACGTACTCGGAAACTCTCCCTTTACGATCTTCCAGCTGGCCTTGGCGCCCGAAAATTCATCGGACATCACTTCTATCACGTCCTCACGCACCAGGGTGGATATATCCGAATATCTTTTCTCCACTACCGCACTCATAACGTCGTCTGCCTGTTCCTGCGTGAGCATACCGCTCCTGGTAAGCCTCCTCAGGCTCGTATTGACACGCGAGACGAGGACTTCGGCGCCGAGCATGTCTTCCAAAGCCTGGAAAAGAACAAGAGAAGGCACGTATTTGCCCAGGTCACTGTCGATTATGCTTTCGTCGCCCGCTCTTGCCTTGAAACTCTTGGCGAAAAGTGAGACCTTCTCGATCATGACGTTTATCATGTAACCGGTCATACCGGCAAGGAACGTTATGAATACCGAAAGGGTAATGTTCAGTTCCGGGACCTCGGGTATCGGAAGAACGCGTGAGAGAAGCACCCTCAGCATGAAAGCCGCTACCCCCAGCGTGATGAAAGAGACCACCAGGGCCTTCAGCCTGAACCCGTGCCTTTCCTTACCTCTTGCGTAACTTGAACGGCCTGGTCCGACACCGCCGTAGCCTTTGGCCTGATCAACGAAACCCTTCATCCTGTAAGATCTTTCCACGTCATCGACATCGAGCGCCTTGTTAAGGTCTTTTGTCTGGTTGTAATACTTTTTCACGAAATTCAGCCTGTCTATGGCGCGGTAAGTGAACATGGTCAGGTTAGACAGGGGCATCGGGTGCACGGGGTTGACCCCCAATGTGGTATTGTAGAACTTCGGACCGTTATACGGTATGTCTTCCGGAACAGGTTCGTGGCCGCCGGGCATAAGGTCCACGAAGGAATTATGCTTGTTGTCCCTGTATACACTGGTAAAATGTTTACCCGAAAGATAAAGCGTGGGCAGATTCCTCTGCACGTCGTGTTTCGGAGTGTGGTAACGCGAATACATCAGGTAATCGCCCTGCATATTCTCAGGTCTCTGAAGGAACTGCAGCCAATCCCGGCAGTACAACATGTAATCGTAAAGGTTTATGCGTATGGTCTCCTGCGCTATCACGTCATCCGGATGCGCGAACCGCGCCGGGGTATCGAATTTGAGCATTCTCTGCCAGTCCTCGGCCGAGAAACCGTCACCGCCCTCGGTCATAAGCCTCTCCAGGGTCTCGATGGCCTCGTTGAGCGCTGGCTCCATGATATTGATCGCCTCCTGCTGCCTTTGAAGCCTGGTCTGGCTCCTTGTCATCGAATCCTTTATCAGCCTGCGGGAGGAATAGAGTCCCAGCCCCACAAGCAGCGTGCCTATCACCCAGACGCTCCATCCCCAGCCCATCAAAAGACCGGTATCCAGAAAATGTGTCACGTTGCTGGCTATCAGCGTGCCCCCGCCCAAGAGCGCCGGTATGGTGAACCATCGCGTGAGCTTTTCGGGAGCGACCTTGCTGCCCTTGGCCTTGTAGTAAACCGGCTCCAAAGTGCGGTGCGCCGTCCAGAAAGCGTCCTCGACGCCTTTTTCGACCTTTTTCATCCTTTCGACCGCGGCATCGAAATCGTACCTGGCCGCCTCTTGAGAGACAGCGCCCTCTTCCTCGGGCGACTCGCCCGGCCTGTTCATCTCGGCCGCTATATTGATATCCGTTATGACGGGAACGAGACTGTCGTCGCCGGTTATCAGGTCGGTGTATTTTATAGCCAGGTCAGCTTCTTTCGCGACCTGATCCCTGTTCCTGCCGTCGGGAAGAAGTGACTGTTCAAGAAGAAGGGCTTCATTATGAAGGGAAAGGGCTTGCATCACCAGGTCTCTCGCGCGGGCAAAATCCTCGTACTCTTCGGTCCCATCGGGTCCGGCCCTTGTGCGAAGCGATGCCCTTATCCAGTCCCTTATGTCGTTCTCGGGGTCTTCCGTGGCGTTCATGAAATACCTCATAAGACCCATTACCTCGTACAGTTCATGCGCGAACCTGGCAGCGAGGTACTGCCCCGCTTCCTCCGTGGAGGATGCCATAGCCTTGAGGCGTTCGTATTCTTCTTTGGTGATGTGTATGGACCCGGTCCTTATACCTATGTGGGTGGTCTGCCCGGTCTTGAAAGCAGTCTCCCCTGTGTCGTAAATGAATACCTTGAAGTCATCCGATTCGAACATTTTCAGAATATCCCCGGCTTCCACGGATTCCAGGATCTCGGCGTTATCCCTTAGGGTTCCGACAACAAGAGCTTTTTCCTCGGGAGGCATCTGCGTGTACTTCATCTGGGCGCGCAGCTGCATTATCTGCTTGTTAACCTCTTCGTGACCGTCAAGGATGACCTGCTGCGGCATGAAATCCCTGGGCACGGGTACAGCTTCCCGTTCCGGCGCTTCTTCCCTCTCCCTCCAGGGCCTGCGTTTTCTCAATAGATACGATATCGACATGAACAGAGCGAAGACGATACTTGAATATATCGCGAGGTCCTTTATAAGGTACCAGAACCTCCAGTTGCGCATCCTCTCGTCCAGCTGGTCCAGGACCTCGTCCACGCGTTCGCCCCGCTTGATCTTGATCTGGGCCTCTATCTGCGCTTCCATGAACTCTCTTCTTTCGGCGCCGGTTATCTCCAGCTCGGGATCGATCGCCTTGGCCGCTATCTTGCCCACCACGTCCGTGAACACATAAAGCTTCCTTTCGGGCGACCAGTATTTCCATTCCGAAGCGGTCCTTATATACGTGTCTATCCCCGGTAAATTCGCCACCTGCACAAACGCCTTGCGGAATTGCTCGTTATCGAAATCCTCCTTCTGGTGAAGTCCTCCCCAGTAAAGAGCGGTACCTATGAAATCCCCTCCTTCTCTGGTCGAAAGGTTGAAGGTGTGCCCGGAAAAATCCTCCCTCGGAGTGGACTGTGTCCCCACGAACTGCTCTATGGCCAGTTCCCTCATTTTCTGCGCGCTTTTTATGAGCGCCGGGCGCTCCGTAGCCGGAACGTTAAGGACCAGGTCCATCCAGTACAGCGCCGAGTAGAACTGTTCTTTGGTCATCTGCTCCACGTCCACGCGCTCTGTGTAAATAAGGTCCTTAAGCTCTCTTCCTATGAATTGCTCGAAACTTACCTTCTCGCCCTCCAGGGTAACCTCACCGGTATCACTGTCGTATGTAACGCCCCTGCGCACTTCAAGCACCGTCCAGTCATCCTCGTAGACCATACAGCAGTCTCTCCGGACAGCGTCTATGAGCCCGTTGAATTCATATATGTGATCGCCCCTGTAGGCGTATCTGGTCACGAGCTCCTCCTCGCCCGAAGCGTCCCTGTAGGTCTTGCCGCTTATACGGGAAGTATCACCGTAATACCTCACTTCTTCTATTTGGCCGTCCTCTTTTACGATGCGGATTATGCGCCCTATGACATTGCCGGGAACAATAACATTATCGTATTCATATCTGAGGTTACCTGTTTCATCCGGCTCAAGCAGCACTTTGGCCTTGACCACCCCGTCTTCGATCTCAAAACGCGCCAGGGCTACCTCGTCGGTGGTATCCACGGTGCCGTCGGCGTTTATCTTAACCCCGTCAACCTGGTGCTGGAGTACCGGGTCGAGCAAATTGCCTCTCTCATCAAGACGGATATTGCCGTACTTGAACGTGTTGCCGCTTGCCACCTGCCTGACGTAAACCGCCGCGGGATTTGCCAGGTCGTCATACCCTATGCGTTTAAGGATGGTCATTCTCTCCTGGTCGAGGACTTCGCCCTCATCCACTCTCACTCCTCCGACCTCCATGATCGGCCTTCTCATGTTGGTTTCAAGCGCGACGGAGACCTTGCCTGCCATATCCGGCGTAAGCCCCGCCTGCCTCAGCACATCCACATCACCGGTATACTGCGTGTAAACGAAGCCGCGGCCGTCATATCCTATCCTTCTTACCACCTTGGCCTCGCCGGTCATGGCGATCGTGCCGTCCGCCTTCTTTGTGAACTCGGGGCCCATGACCTCCATTATTGCCCTGTCGGGCCTGTCCATGGAAGCGGCGAATATTTCTTCGGTGCCTATATCGTACATGTATACAAGGTCGCTCGCCTCATCGTAGTAGTACATCATCTCATCCTGCTGGGCGGGATCGGGCCTGACCATGCCGTTGAGTATATCCACTCCGCTCACCCTGAGAAGGGCGCGGTCCTTCCTCTCGATCGTGGAGACAAAGACCTGATTCGTCCTGAGGTCGAGGGTGTAAACAAAAACCTGTCCGGTGGCGGCATCGCGCCTGTAGCCTATCCTTGCTATCACCTTGCCGGTATCGGCAACCTTGCCGTCGGCTACTTTCGCGCCTTCGACTTCACGTATGGCCCTGGTCCTGTCGGTCAGCGGCGCGACAAAGGTCCTGCCGCCGAGTGCCGGAGAGAGCCCCGCCTTGCGCAGAGCGGCGGCATTATCAACATACCGGGTGTATACCATGCCGTTGTGATATCCCATATTGGAGACCACCACTTTGTTCTCGAGACCGGTGATCGCACCCGGTGTGACCTTGACTCCCGTGATTTCCTGCAGGGGATGGTCGGTATCCCTTTCCGGGGCCATGAACGTGCGGCCCGCCGCCTGCTCCTGTCCTATCGAGGCCAGGGCCTCGCGCGCCGCCGGATCGTTCGTATAAGAGATATATGCCATGCCCTTATCATAAGCCATCGAAGAGAGGGTTATTTCCCCTTTTGTCCCGGGCGCAGGCTCTACTGACCCGTCCTTGACGATTACATGCGCGACCTCTTTTACCGGACGCATTTTATCCGAAGCTCCGGCTACGAATATCCTGCCGGATAAACCCGCATTAAGGCCTGCTTCTCTCAGAACAGCAAGGTTATCGGTATACCTCGTATACACCAGTTTACCGTCGGCGGAATAACCTATTTCGGTCAACGTCCTTCCGGTTTCATCCCCCACCTTGCCCGGGGTTATCGTAACCCCGGTGATCTCCCGAATAGGACTATCGGGGTTATCCGCAGGCGCCACGAAAACACGGCCTCCGAGCGTGGGGTCTTCCCCGGCACGCTTTAAAAGGCCCGCGTCATCAACATACTGCGTATACGCAAGACCGTTCCGCTTCTCCACCGTCGCTATCCTGTCGCCCGCGATGCTGCTGGCTTCCACTTTGCCCGACCAAATCTCCTGCTGGGGGAACTTGACACCGTCCCTCTCGTAACCTACAAAGACCCTGCCGGGCTTGGCTTCCTCGGCCGTATAGAAAATGGTGCCCCTTACCGGATCCACTATCTCATGTACCGTGCGCAGGAAGGAGCCGTCCGGGCCGTATACCCTGAAAACATCCATGGTGCTGCCCTCATTGAGCTTCACCGTCTCTGCGTTGAACATGGCCTCCTGACCGGAAACATCAATGTGTCCCTTTGGCGCTTCCTCAGGCCCTTCGGCCGGCTTTTCTTCGGCATCACTGACGCCGTCCTTGTCGGCATCGGCGGGAGCCTCTTCTTTCGCCGGTGAACGGAGTATCATGACCGTCTTGTAACCCTTGACAGTGCCGGTATCGGCATCGAAGGAGTCCACTCCTTGAGGGAACCCGTCCGGGTTACTGAAAGAAGCTATCTTGTACCCCGGCTCGCCTGTTTCCAGGTTCATCGGCGAATAGAATGAGATATCCACTATCCCCTTGCCATCGGGACCGTATGTATAGGTCACGCTGGATCCGGCGAATACGCTTCTTGCCCTCCTGCTTACCGTCGGGAGCGGTATCACTTCCGGGTCTTTGGCCCCGGTATTTATCTTCAGGGACCCGGCGACCGGATCATGGCGCTGGTATACCCTGCCGCGGAACTCGATCCTCTCGCCCGCTATGATGTGCACGTTACCCACGCCGACCTGGCGGTCACGCAGCTCTTCGCCGTCTATGATATGCACTTCGTCGTTCTCGTTGTTCAGAACGTAGGTGACGTTACGCCTGCCGTTGGGATTGTATATGGTTATCTCCTGCTGCTTGAAGACCTTCTTGCCGCCTGTGATATCATAGCTGTCTATGCGCACAAGGCGTGAACCCTGGTCCAGCTCGCGTGCCCCGGATGGAAATACCGCCTCGCCTCTTATCTCCACAGCAAGGCCCCTTGCCCTCAAGGCGTCATAACCTGAAACCGTCATCTTCTCCCTGTCGAAATCGAGTTTGCCGTCTTTGGCCGATTCAAAAGAAACTATGAACTCTCGTATGCCCTCGGCTTTCTCCGGACCGAGTATCGACAGTTTTATGAGACGTTTTCCATCCTCGGACATCTCCAGGTAAACCTTGCTTCCGGCGGGATAACTGTAACCGGCTATCTCTCCCGCTTTTTCGACATCGACAGTGCGCATGCGCGTGAGCGCTCCATCAGCTATATCCGCACCGGTCAGCGTCATATTGATGGTGCCGGCGTACATCTCTTCGGCCTGTACCTGCCCGCCGGGGATAACCGCTATCAGTCCCTGGAACTTGAGGGAAGTGATTATCTTGGTCCTGTCCTCACTGTCGCGCACCTCGGGGACCTCGACTACCGCTTCCTTCCCGGGAGCCGGTTCTATCGCATATGAATTTATCACCTTTCCGTCGGCGTCCTCTACGGTCACGTATACCCTGGAAAGCGTTCTTTCCCCGTCCGGCTGCACGGCATAGAGCCTTTCTATGGTGCGAACCCTCCTGCCCTGCAGGTCTTTATGGACCTCTATGTGGCTCATCCGGCCGGTGAACTGGCCGTTATCGAAAATGACCTTCTTATATGTGAACCTGTCCGGTATCTCCTCTTCTTCGGGCAGTATCACAGGCGTGGTGACAACATGCCTGACATTGCCTCCGGAAAGACGTATGGCCCTTATCAGGTTGCCCGTCCCCTCTCTCTGGCCGTCCTGGATCTTAGTCTCTACGGGTGCGCCGTTCTCATCATAATGCTCTTCTATCATCGCCTGGTAATAATGGGGCGCGGCCCCGTCTGAATTGAAAACGGGTATTATGACCACGTTGTCCGTGCCGTCCGCCGACTGGGCCGAGCGCGGTATGGCCTTTCTCTGGCGGAATATGTTCCACACCACCCTGTTCATGAGGTATGATGTCTTGCGTCCGTCCCTGCGCAATACAGCGTAACTGGCGTTCTCCCAGTCCTTGCTGTCAAAAAATACCGTCAGTATGTCCGTTACCGTGGCCGGACGCACATCCCTGCCGTCGGCGTCCTTGCCGTTAATGAGGTCGGTGACCCTCTTCCTCTGTTTCTTCATAAGGTCGGTAACCTCTACGCCTTCACCCGGCTCCGCAAGAAGGGGATGTCCGATAACGCTCACGGCCAGGGTATCGATTATTCTTTTCTGGGCTTCCTCGGAGAGGTCCTTAAGAGGCGTCCTCAGGTCATCCTCGTTGACAACGCCGTCACCGTTAACGTCCATGGGATGCTTATGCTTGGACAGCTGACTCCATAACCTGTAAGGCACGACCTGTTCCAGACCCGCTTTTTTTACGGCTTCAGCGCTCATACCGGGATAACTGAAGTATTCCAGCTCATCTACCTTCAGAGAACCTTTGTCATTATCCTCATCGGAAAATACCTGCAGGTTCCTGTCCTGCTGAGGCGCGCCTCCGGGAAGTTTTTCCATAAGTTCGTCCACCTGCCCCTGCACTATGGTGCCTTCATAAAGTGAATCCAGGCCGGACCCTATTGGCGCTCCCGCTATGGGTATCAGGAAAAGAAGGTGCTTGCCGGTTATCCTTATCGTGTCCCACATATCCTCGGAACCTTTTTCGGCGGGGAGGAAAACTATGGGCACTTCTTCCTGCTGGGTTATACCCCTTGTTATGTGGCTGAAGATGGCCGCTTCACCCTTGCCTATATGCGCCTTGTATTTGACACCGACGGTGACACCCCACGGGCCGAATGATACCCAGAGGCCCTTGGTCCCCTCTTTGTCTCCCGCGTATATCGAAGCGCCGTTATATAAAAGCCTTGTCTGTCCCAATGTCTTCATAGGATCTATCAAGGGGTTCTTGTAGGGTATGGTCTTTAAAGCGGCACCCCTTCCGCTCTCCTGGGCGTTCCTGAGAGCGCGCATTATCTCGTTGAAGGTGAGCTCTTCCTGCACTTCTCTTACGGCCGCTGTGGCTTCATGAATATACGGGAGATACTCCGCCGCGACATAGTCGTCGGGCACCGCCAGGTTCACCTGCTGGAACCTGTCAACGAAGAATGCTATATATTTTTCAACGTCCGATTTCATGTCCTTAAGCTCATCGGCCACCTCATCCGCTATCTCCAGACCGGATTCAAGCTCAGGTGTCATCGTCTTTTTCTCCGAAGCTGTCTCTATCATCTCGTAGGCTTCCGAGAACTCGGCTTTCTCGAGATGCCTGTTGAGCTTTGCCAGTTGTTCCTCGCTGAGGCCGAAATCCCTGGCGACCGTTCTCATGGACTCCTCGAACATCTGGTAAGCCTTAACCGCGTCACCGTTCTCCATGTACGCAAGACCGCGTTTATACTCGTATTCGGCCATCGACGCGAAGGAGAATACCTGCGCCGGGATAAAGAACTCGCCTCCCGTTACCTCTTCCTCGCCGGGCTGGCGTTTATGCACCCACACGAGCTTCGGGCGGTTCACACGGTAGACCGTGTCTATGTCGGGATGGTTGTCCTGAACGCGCGTTATCGTACCGTCCTTTATGAGCATGACTATGAGAGCCCTCAGGTTCGCGATGGGCACCGCCACCTCGTCCTTGTCTTCTGCAACATCGAAACCGACGCTTTTACCTTTGACATACTCGGTTTTTACGAACCACCTGCCCGCCTTATCTCTGTAGACCACCTGCGGCCTGCTCGAGTACCAATGCGGCCTCTCGGTGTAGAACTTCCACCTGTAATCATCCCCGTCCGGGGTCTTAGCGTTCAGGCCCTCTTCTACGAAAAAATCCTCCACTTTCGGGAACACGACTTTGCGTTTACCGGCATCGAGAAGCATAAAGGGATCTGTTATAACGTCACCGGGCTCGCCCTCTCCTTCTAATCCTCCCCTGAAAGCCTGCTGGAAAGTCTCCCCGCCGTGCCAGGGTTCCACGCGTACCGTTCTTTCGGCAGCCGGAGGAGCCCTTGTCCTTTTTACCACGGTGACCCTTCCCGGCTTGAGGGGTGAGGGAACTTCCGGTATTACCGGCACGAACTCGGGAAGCTCCACTTCCGCTTCGGGCGCTTTTTCGGCCTCGGTTTTCTCCTTTTCAGCTTTCTCATCTTTTTCCACGCTCTTAACGGCCACCGGCCTTTCCTGACTGAGCGGCACGTTACGTACCGAGTGCTGCAGGGGCGCGCAGGAAACACAGACCATGACCAGGGTTGAGCCCAGGAACATCTTAAGTGTATTGCGTATCTTGCCGCCCGCGCCCAGGGCCCTGTCCAGTTTATCCGCCAGGGTGTCCTTGGGAACCGTCTTTAGCTCCGGGAAAGCACCGTCTTTGGTCAATACTTCTATGAGCTGCAGTCTCAGCTTGGCCGAGGTGCCTTCAAGTTCAAGCTGTTTCTCTTCTATCGGATGGATCAGATCCTCAAGACGTTTGTGCTCCGCCTCGAGCTGCTCTAAATTCTTTGCAAGTTCATCGGTAGGCTCAGCCGCGTATTTTCCCCGGGCTTCACTGACCGCCTCACTCGCCAGGTCAAGTCTGTAACCCAAATACTCGAGCTGGAATTCCATGAAGGTCAGTTCGACCATATTCCCGCCCAGCTTGCCGCATATGTCGTTCACTTCTGCGGCTATGGCGGCGAACCTGGCCTCCATATCCCTCATCTTTTCATCCGCCTGTTCAACAGGTACGTCTTCGGGAACAAAAAGCCGGTTGGCCTCGTTCTCCGGATCCGGCCGCCCAAGAAGGGTCAGTATGACAACGTTGCGCAGAAGCGGAGTTCCTTCGCCTCCCAGATACTGCTTCACTCTGCTCTTCACCTCGGCGGCTTTCTCTTCCTGGCCGGTCACCCCGGGCATAAAGAACTCGTTGAGCCTGCGGTCTATGAGCACTTTGATCATTGCCACAGCTTCCGGCGTTGCCGGCTGTGTCTCCCGGGCGAGAATGGTCTGAAGCGCGAACTCTTTCAGCCGTTCCATTTTCTCCCCGGTGAGTATCTCCATACTGTCGAAACCGTAATCCTTGTAATCAGCGGCAATGAAACCGACAAGGTTCGTCTCCAGTAGATCGAACACCTTGTCTACCTTTTCGTTAAGCAATGGCTCTTTCCTGACCTCCCTCTGATCCTTTAGCCACTTGTCGTACTGCTGCACAACGGAATAATAGAACTGATCGAACGGGTCTATAAAGTTCTCCGCGTTGGAAAGCTCTCCCGTATCGGGATCGTATTCCGGGGTCCGGAAACTCTCTTCGGTCTCTTCAAGACGGGCCACCTTCATCCTTAAGGCGTCAACGGAAGGCTTGGAAGTCTCTTCCATACCGCTGTCTATGGCTTCCTGCAGGGTATCTTTCGCGCTCTGCAGATCGCCTGTTACCTCGGCGTGCCTTGCCAGAACACTTTCTATCCTGTCAGAGGATCCTTTATAGTTTCTGCGGATCTCATCGAGAAGACCGGGTTCTCTCTCGGCCATCTTGACCGCGGGCACGATCTCGGGCTCAAGAACGCCTTCTCCCTCGCCTTCAATAGCGGCTACTTCAGGAGCTTCGGGCTCTTCCACTTCGGGTACCTTAACCGGCTCTATCTCTTCGGCTGGCCCCAGGCGCTGAAGTATGTTATCCAGAAGCTCCGCCAGTTCCTGGTTCCTGGCATTGGCTTCTTCTATCTTGTTGGAGACCTGCATCAGCCTTTCGTTGCCTCCGCTGCCTGCGGGCCAGACGACCACGGGCAGCCTTTCGTTCTCCGATTCTATTTCGCCCTTTATCTCGTTGTTGCGCGGGCGCATGTTCGCGCTTATCTCGCGCTCCACCCTCCTGGCAAGTTCCGTTGCCGAACCCATGTCATCACCCAGAAGGGCCTGCTGAACTTTCTCTTCGTTGTCCGTGGCCTCTCTTTTTATCTCTTCCATCTCACCTATGAGTTCATCGAGCTTTTCCTCTATCCGGTCGTAGGCTTCCATGCTGCCTTCAGCTTCAGGGGGTTGCACCCCTTCCGGAGCGGCTCCTCCTACGAATTCCATATCATCTACGATAGCTACCGGTTCCGCTTCCCCTTCGATCAGGGCAAGAAGACTTCTTATCTGGCGTTTCACGGCGCCGTATTCCCTCATGGCCTGAATGCGTTTATCACGTGTCCTCTTAAGAGTCCCATCATCCGCGGGAAGCACACTCGCGGCATCCCCCAGCTGGCTCCTTATGGAGCCTTCATCGAGCGAAGAAAGCTCATGTCCTATTCTGTCGGCATCGGGGTTATGCGTGGAATCAATGGTATTCTTGATGACACCCGCAAGTTCCAGGTTCTGGACCACTCCATTTTCATCAAGACTCTGGTTGAGTCTGACCTCGGCACCCTCGAGCATTGACTGCATGAGACTGAGTTCACCGCGCAGCATGTCGATAATACCCTCCAGCTCCTGACATGAAGCCCTAGCCTGCTCCAGGTCTTCTTCGGTCGGTCCGGTGACCGGTTCAACGTCAAAATCCTCGACTATCCTCCTGACGGCCTCATCCAGCCGGCCTGCCCCGTCAGCGAGCTTCTGTTCTACCTGCTCGATCTCGGAGGCGAGCTCGTTCTCCAGGGGCCTGTCTTCTTCGGCGAGCATTGCGGCTATCTCGGAAAGCTGCCTTCTGAAAGCTTCCTTCTTGAACTTGTCGATCGAATTTGACTGGAATAATTTTTCGCCGCGCTCAATACCGTCACCGTACAGAAAGACCTTTTCTACCGCTTCGGGGGTCTTCTCTCTTTCAGCTTCGGCTATGGCCTCGTCGACATCTCTTTCGACCTCACTTACCCTCTCGAGCCTTTTATCGGCGTGATCTGAATAAAGCGCTATCTGCCTGCCCAGTTCCCGTATCCCGCGACGCGCGAGTTTTTCCCGCAGCACTCTGCGCATATTCTCGAGGCGCTGCCTGTTATTATTAATTATCTCCTCTATTTCCGCGTTGAGACGGCGCGCCTGCCTGAATTTCTCTCTCACTCTTTCAGCTTCCGCGGGAAGCTGATCGGCGGCATCGTCCAGGCGCCTTATGAGCCTCTGGCCGCTTGCGCTTATCTGGTCATTATTGAACTCTATTTCACTGAGCTGCGAGCTCAGGACTTCTCCCATTTCAAAAAACCCTCGGAAATCACCTTCATCGAACTCTTCGTTCAGTATTTTATCGATGGCACTGACTATGGGCCCGTCCATGTCATCAAGTGCGGGCAGAAGTCCCTGCATCTGATCGGAACCCTGCATTTCACTGATATGAAAATCCACCGCTTCCTCTATTTCGGCGATCCTTTCCGCCGCCATGGCCGCCAGATCCACAGGTCTTTCCTCAGGGGGAATGACCCTTTCTACCCCCAGCTTATCAAGCGCCCATGCGTAATCTGTTTCGTATCCAGCGCTGTACTCGACCTGTTCCCCCGGGGCGGAATACTCATTGGCCCTTGACCTAACCGAACGCCTGAACTGCCTGCCGTCCTTTATGAGCGATAGAACTCTCTCTGCCACCTGATCAGGGGTGATATCCGATCCTTCTTCTGACGCTTCAAGGGCGTATTCCCGTGCCGCGATAGCCGCGTCCAACAGCCCGTGCGCCTCTACGAACTCGGAAAGCGCCCAGTGGCGCCTCTGTTTTACTTTTTCAACGCCCTCTCCGGCATGGCGATACGGGGATGCAGCATCATCCTCGACCGCGACTGATCTAGCATAGTCATCGGCAATACCGTAACCTACCGCGTCGATCTTCCCGCGCAACCAGTTCAGAATCTCATCCAGTTCGGCCACGGCCCTTTCCGGGGTAAATTCCTCCGCCTCGAGCTCAGCGATGACCTTGGCGTAATCTTCCCGGTAGGAGTCGCTGTACTCCTTTGCTTCTCCGGGAGCTGAATAGAAATAAGCCTGCTCGGTTATGTTCCCGCGCAAGGCACCCCTGGTCCTTTCTATGCCGGACACCATATCCTCTATACCTTCTGCCGCTTCGGGCGTGCCGACCTCTGCGGCCTCGTCAACTTCCCTTATCGCCTCTTCAACGCGTTCAAGCAGGTCCCTGCTGCGTAATAGTTCGGCAAGCGCCCAGTGGCGCCTCTGCTTTACCCTGGCGATATTGTCCCCGAGCCTTAAATACGGTGACCTTGCGTCCAGACCTGGGGCCACCGATTCCTTGTAATCGGCGAATATACCTTTCTTGACCCCGTCCACAACTTCCCGGAGTTCGTCCCTTATCGCCTCGAGCCGTTTTCTTGCATCGGTAAGATCGACCGCGATCCTGACCGGTGAGATGGCGACCGGCGGAGTAACGGGCTCTTCGGGAACCTCAGGCGCTACGGCCTCTTCCTCGGCTTCCCCTTCGATCCTCCTGTCGGCGTATTTTTCCCTCCGGGCTACATCGCGATCTATGAGTTTCTCATCGGGGTCCTTTATGTCTTTTACGATCTTGCGTATCTTTTCGGAGGTAAGAAGCTCTTCCTCGGTAATATCATATTCGGTGAAGAACTCACTGTTAAGCCGTTCTATGAGTTCCTTTTTTAGCCTGAGATACCTGCTTGAAAGACGGTCAAGCAAGGAGGTTCCCACCGACGGAGAGACCAGTATCCCCAGGTCCAGTATGGCGAGTATCCTGTTCTTTAGCTCTTCGGCGCCGACGGGTCTGGCCTTCATACCGAAACCTTCTTCGGTCTCACTCGCCAAAAACCTTATATACTTCGGAGAAATGGGGCTATCAGGGTCGAACCCCAGCTCCCTTAACATGAGTTTTTTCGCGCCCGGCCGGGCAATGTCAACGGCGTTTATCCTGGCAATGGCTTCTTCTATGCTCTGGGGAGGCACGATAACCGCTTCTTCCTCGGCGGGTGCCGCCTCCTCTTCAACAGGCGCCGCTTCCTCTTCTTCGGCGGGTGCCGCTTCTTCTTCAGCTCTGGCAATAACTATTTCACCGGCTTCCAAGTCCTTGTTATACTGCCTTCTCCTTCTTTCGGCGTCTTTTTCAACTTCGGCCCAGGAATGCGTAAGGTTGCGATGGTTCACGGCCACAAGATACTTGCCGAAATATTCCCCGGGGGCTTCTTCCATGTTTATCCCGTATTCATCGCAAAGCTGCTGGTTGAGTTCGCTGATGGCTTTCATCCTCTGCCTGAAAGAATTACTGCCGGGGTACCTGTCGATAAGGGCCAGGCCCGGTCTTTTCGCGCCGTAAAGATTTATGTGGAATCCGAACTTCGGGTTGGAATATATATCGAGTCTTCGCTGGAGCTCTTCAACAGTGACCTTTTTGGCGTCCTCGCTTGCAAGCGATCTGATATATTCGGGGTTATCAAGCGATCTGGGTTCCTCGAAGCCCAAAGCTACGAATATATCACGCCTGGTCTTAGCCTTCATGACCTGTTTTCTTACGGCGTTCTCCTCTTCGGTCAGCCACTCAACATTCCGGACTTCTCCGCTTATCTTGGACTGCGCCCTGTTCTCGGCCAGGTCTATCTCGTTGAAAAGTCTTCCTATTTCCTGTGCCGCTTCCAGCTCTTCGCCTCTTTCCATTGCTGCCGCTATAAAACCTTTCCCTTCGGGACGCATATCGGAAAGGTAACCATCTATCACATCCAGCAGCTCAAGCGCCTGGCTCTGAGCCATATCGCTTGCGACGGCGGTCTCGCCTATAGCGTCCATTCTTTGCTGAAAACCCTTCTGTGCTATACGGAGCACAGCGTCGAAATTAGCGCTGTCTACACCGTTCTTATTCCTCGTGGAAAGAAGCCAGTCAAGCGAACGTCTTGTGTTCGCCTCAAGCAACAGATAATCCTGTATATCATGCGCGATCACCGCTATCTCTTCTGCGTCACTATCGGTCCTGAGAACGGCGTGACGTACTTCATGGTTAAGCATCCATGCAAGAGCGTTGATGAAAGATGCTCTCATCTGGTCGTATTCTTCTTTCTTTGTTCTCTTGGCACGGGTATCTATAGCTGTCTTCACCGCTTCAAGAACGCGTATATCTATTTCAAGCACATCCTCGTCCTGCGTGGTCATATCCAGCGCGCTGGCACCGCCTGTTTGTATGGTGATATTCATGTATCCCATTTCAGCCAGGTTCGCACTGGCCTGCCCGAGGGCGTCCTGAAGTATCTTCACGAGTTCTCCGTCAAGCTCCCCTTCGGCTTCGACAGCCGTAATATTCCAGACCTCGACACCCATTTGGGGACCTATCTTGGCTTCGGCCCTGAAAAGAGGCTGTTTGCCTTCTGCACCCTCCATCGCTACCGGCGAAGGCCGCCTCTGGCGCCTCACCCTTGCTATAAGGTCACGAACGTTCTCGGCAAGCTCCGGATCCTCTTTCCAGTTCCTCGGAACACTGATCCTCTTGGCCCTGAGCTTGGATATGATCTCTTCGTCGGTCGCTTCAGCCGGATCGGAAAGCCTCTCTCTTATATCGTCGGCTGAGGTTTTTGCTATCGCCGAGAGGAGCTGCTCTCTCCCGCCGACCATCTGCGCGAGCATGTCCTTGATGTCCGCCAGATCCCCTCTCATCGCCTCAAGCTGCCTGGCGAACTCTTTCGCTGATTCTTCTTCGGCGGTGGCCGCTTCACGTCTTGCGAGAAAAACTTCCCTCTGCGCCCTGGAAGCGGGATTGAAAACGAAATATTCGCCCCTGCGTGCAAGAGAAATAAAGGATATCCCTTCTTCGGTCTTATCCGCTATGACCGCCGTATTACCGATCCTCTCCACGGCTATCCTGTTTCTAAGGAAGTCCTCGAATTCCGAGGGGGTAACCGGGTCGAACGGCATCTCCTTAAGTTTCCCCTGGACTTCGAGCTGAGCGTATCTGTCGCCGTAGGACTTAAGCCAGCGTGATTTGATCTCATCGGTGCTCATGCCTTCTATAACAGCCTGGCCCAGAGCGTGGAACAGTCCGGATTTCAGCATGGCGAGATCTCCTCTGGCTGATGAGAAATACGCCTCCACGGCAAGCTGGTACCTGCCGGTATCCAGAAGCTTCTCGTAGGCTTTCTTCTTGTTGGTCAGTATGGCTACGTAAGGCCTTTCCTTCCCGGCTTCGAACTTGGGTATAACGACAAGGTACGAAAGCTTTTTCCTGCGCATAAGGTCGGTAAGACCATTGGTATGATAGCCTCCGGTAATAAGCGCAGCGACATGCTTGCCCTCAGCGCGCATCCTTTTTATGGTGTTGGCGAGCATGGATTCGTTCCTCGCCTCGGCATCGAGGTAAAAATCCATCGCCTCTGCTATCTCTTTTTCGGAGAATATGCTTCCCAGATCGTAACCCGCCATAACGGGCACCCCGTACTTGCGGCAGCTATTCTTAATAAAGGAGGCGCATTCGGCGGCATTGAACTGTTCGTAATGGGCGCGTATGAAGTTGTATTCGTCATTGGTCAGCTCCATGTTGTAAAGCTGCCTGAGAAGCCGTGCCATCCTGCTCATCCTGAAAAGGTCTTTTTCATCCGCGTTACGGTAGAGTTTTTCCCTTATCCTGTCCTCAAGCTGTGCCATCTCGCGGTAAAGCAGAAACAGTTCGACCGACTCGTAGATGGATACATATCTGGTGAAGTTTATCAGGTTATCATATCCGGTAGCGGGTATGCCCTTTCTCTCGGCAAGGTCTATAAGGTACAGGTGGAAATCCTTCTGGGAAAGCTTGTTCTGCTTGAACTCAAGTGATCTGAGCACGAGCGCCTCCAGCTCCTCCTTGTCCATCTCTCGGCTGAGCTCATTTATGAGCCTGCGGCGCTCCTTGTTTGCCTGCGCGAAGTCTATGTTCTCCTCAAGACGGATTGACTTCAAAAGCTTGGAAAGCTCCCCGTACCCGGATATATCTATCTCCTGCACCTGTGCCAGCTGCTCGATGTATTTCCAGTGATCCGTGAAGCTCATCCTTCCTTCCCTGTGAAGGACGGCGTTACGGTTAAGGGTGCACAGCCCCTCCGAACAGACCTTCGGTTCCATCGCTTCAAGCTGTTCCAGAAAGGCGTTTATGTTCTCGGTACGAAGCGCCCTGGAAGAAGCCACGCGCCTGAAGCTTGCCAGGTTATCCTGGTAGAGCGAATCGTCCTCGATGCCGTAAAGACTGACCTCCGGTCCGTCATTCACTATCTGGAAGAATTCTCCCGCGCTCATGCGGCCTTCGCGCATCAGGAAGTCCGCCGTGTCCTTCCTCACTTTCTTGTTCGGGAATGTCTTTAAAAGCGAGGTGTCGATGTATCCCCGGGAGCCTTCAAGGGCGATAAGTTCAAGGTCATAGTTGGTCACCAAAGAATCAAGAAGGTTGGCTATCGAGTGCTGCGCAGAAAGCGAGGCGTGGGCGTCCTGGATGTGTATGATCACGTCTTCACTGTCGCCGTGCATGGATTCGTGGATGCTCGCGGTCTCATACGGTATCCTTATACCGTTAAGGTCAAGCTGCTCTTTGTAGCTTCTGGGTTTGGCCTGCTGCCAGACAGGCTGCCCCTGCTGCGTCCAGCCCACCTGCTGGTGCAGAAAAAGAACAGTGAGCACGACGCTGACGCATTTTACAAAAAAAGCATGACGACGTTTCCAGTCTGTCATGCCTGCAGTTCGCCCTTCATTTTGAGTAAGAGCGGTATCCTTATTCTTTTTTCCGGAAGCAGCCCCTCCTTCTCTTGAGACACTTCCACCCGATATAAACCAATTATTTTTCATTATACACCTTCCTGCACCTTACAAACTTTATGTTAGCCTAACATTATCTCTATATATAGTATAACATATTATATAGAGAGAGCAACTTTTTTACGACTAGATTTTTTAAATACTAACATATTATTCAAAAAAATTAGATTTTTCTGGCTCTTTATGCTCTTTGAAAACTATCTATGCTTTCGTTTTCTTAACCGTGATGTTTTTAAAACATTATAACATATCTTTTCTCAAAATCTACGTCTAAAAACTCACTTTTTCATGCCTAACTTTTAAAACTTTTTACTTCCTCTATATACAATATGCCCCTTACCCCTTCAAGGAACGGCCCTTAGCTGGATACGGAAATATCAAGTATTAGAGTGAAACAGCTGTTTTGGTTATCGCGTCTATCTGGGACCTGATCTCTTCCCCTATGTTAAGCCTGGTTATCCTCACAAGCTGGATAAAGTTCTTAAGGCTCATTATCTTCTCCAGTACCGTACCCGTAAATCCCATCGTGGTTATCGCCGGCTGGTCTTCGTTGGCCACTCTCTGCATGAGGTTGAGCACCGCCAGGACCGGTATCATGCGGTTTATCCTGTGGGCGGATTCATCATCAGGGACCACCATTTCCTTGCCGGCGATCACGAAGTTGGCGCTCTGCTCCCTCTTCTCGTTCACCGCGGCGACTATCGAATCGGTCATGAATTCACCCGTTGCTACCGTGATATCGTTCGCCGCCAGATCCACATCTGCCTGCTGGAGCCGCTGCCGGACGGATGTGCTTATATCCTCCCCAACCGTATCGAGCTGTATGACGTTCGCCGGCAGGCCCTCCGGCGGAACCAGCGGAGCGAACTTATCGTCCTCGGCTATGATACATATATGCAGGTTCTCGTCCTTCCTGGCAAGATTAAGTATCGCGGGCATCATGTATTCCAGCCTGAAACCGGTCTCTTCCCGCGCGTCGATGGCTATGGCCTGCCGGTCCACCGCTCCCTTGGACCTGAAAATTTCCAGTAGCTCCACCGCCTCATCCTCGGCGGCCTGGGCCATCGCAATACCCTGGTGTTCGGCCATCATCCTGCCGGCCTCCTCCTGCGACCTGTCACTTAAGTGGTCCATGAGTTTCTCGCGCAAGGCGAGCAGTTTCGCGGCCGCGCCTTGCTGAGGAAGGCCTTCATCTCGCGCTTTCTTGTATTCTTCAAGCACGGCGACATTATTACGCACCCACTTCTCGCTGTCACCCGGTGAGACATCAGCGGCCACTGTTCTATCGGGCGCGACCTCGGCCCTCGAAAGTTCTTCCAGGAGGTCATCCTCAAAAGCCGGTCTTTCCCTGTCCAGGGAAAGGGCCACTATCTCCAGAGCATCCTGTATGGACGTGTCGCTCAGGGAGCTTACCGATGCCGCGTCAAGGCCTGCAAGATACGGGTACATTGCCATGAACGACTGGCGCCTGGCCTGCGTGACCAGCTTATCCAGGTCCTCTTCAAGTTCCTGGCCGGAGACATCGACAAGATAACGCATGGCGGGGCCTTCCATCCCGCTCATCGCTTTCATTCCCGACTCTCCGCTCTCGTTAACGCTGACGAACTCGACATCATTATATCTATCGTTCAGTTCTTCAAGCATGTCGGTATCTGCGCCGACAACTCCCATCATGATCCCCGGGGCCATCGCGGCAGGTTCGGGAGGCAATGCCCTCAGATACAACCTGACCCTGTCATACATGTTCGCAAGCTCGGCCATTTCATCGCGGAACCTCCTCTGGCTGTAATCGGCGAAAAAGGAGCTTCCCTGGATATCGGCCAGGTAGAAATCTCTCGCTTCGGCATACTTTCTTTCGGCAAGCATGGTCTCCATGGCGGAGACGGCTTCCTCAAGGGCGTCCTTATACCGGGCGGCCCTATCGTATGCGCCCTTGAGCGCGGTCATGATACGCGTATTCTCCGGATCCAGTGACAGAGCCTTGCGCAGAAGCCTTATCTTTCTGTTGTCTGAAACACCTTCGGCGGAAGCCCTTTCCATAAGGTTCAGCGCCCGGGCGCGATCGGCCTGTTCCCTGGCTTCCGGAGAGAGATTCCTCTTCGCCAGCCACCAGGAGCCGGGCACCGCGAACGAATCGCCTCTTGCCATACGTATCCTCAGTCGCGCCAGTGCGGCGTCATCCGCCGAATACGCGCTCAAGCTCTCCGCCGCACGCGCCTCTTCCTCCGCCTTGAGGTGATCTCCCTTGCCGATATTCACGTACGCACGGGCAAGCGCCGTCCTGCTTAAAAGCTGGTTGCCTGCCGTGAACCCGCTCGGCGGTATGACAAGGTCACTGTACCGGGCAAGCTCACTCTCACTCATGGCCTTCAGGTGGCTGTTAAGCCTCTCAAGAACCGTTATGTATTCCGCGGGCGTCCCGTACGAAGCAGCCTTATCGAGAACAGTCTGGACCGACGTGCGCAGACCCTGCCCGAACGAGGCATCCAGAAGGCGCGAAGCGACATCCGCCGAAACATCTCCGAAGTTATCCACCATGGCGGAAGATAACCTGAAGGCGTTACCTGTCCTCTGCCAGGAGCTTCTTTTCTCCTCGAGGAAGGACAGAAGCTCGGCCTTGTAAGGATCGCTCTTATCCTTAAGGCGCCCGTCACGCAGGATATTGTCGCGCACGTGCATGGCCACCTCGGCTTCCGTTCCCCTCAGTGCGGAAAGACCCCTCAGCGCATGCATCGAGAAGGGATCGGCGGCCAGGACCTTCCGGTAGTTCTCAGCGGCGGATCCGCTGGCCTTTTCTCTTTCGGCCCCTTTCAGCATTCCGGCCTTGAGAGCGTAGTAAGCTGCCAACTCGGCACGTGCCCTGTTCCTCAGCTCTCCGTCATCTATCATATCTATCTGGCTTGCTATTACTTCTTCCCGCTTGGGAGATTCTTCCTGCCACCCGCTCTGACCGCGTTCAACGATGTCCTTCAGTGAAGCGATAAGGCGTCTTGCCTGCAATGATTCCAGTCTGGCATCGGTAATACCCCTCTCCGACGCCCGGTAGAGCAATTCTTCAAGCTCATCCAGCCTGTCGCGGGAGAGAAGTTCCTCCCCGCGCTGCATGATCCTTTCGACGGGCTCGCCGCGGGGAGCCAGCTCTTCCAGGCCCGTCTTGTCTGCGGCAAGAGCTTCTTCGACCATTCTTCTCATGCCGGCCTCTTCCTCTTCGGAGATCTCTTCGTCCTCGCCGATACTCGCCTTGTAGAAAAGGCGCAACCTCTCCCGCAGGTCCACCTGTTCATTTGCCCTTTCGGACAACCTTCTCCTCATGAGCCTTATCGCTTCCTCGCGGTCGGCCTCTTTCATGTCCCCGGGCAGGGCCGCTATCTGAAGAGCTATATCACGGTCAAGCACGCTGTCTATCACCCTGTCTATGGTCTCAATCTCCTGTATGGATCTTTCAAACCGATCGCGCGAGGCCTCTTCTTCGCTGGAGGCAAGACCTCTTTTAAGGGTCTTAAGCGCGCCGGCGAGGTCGCCTTCGGATCTTTGAAGGCCTGCCAGCTCAAAATAAGCCTCCGCCTTACCGGGCATCCGGGAAATGGCGTTCTCCAAGTAATTCTTTTTATCGGCCGGATCATCAGCTTCGCGCGCGAGCTCCATACTCGCCCTGGCCAGATACTCTTTTTCGTTCACACCCGTAAGCTCCTCGCCCCGGTTCGCGGCAAGTTCGGCTGCCTTCCGTCTCGTCCGGACCTCGTCAAGAGCGACCTCGGCCTGGCGCAAAGCCTTCTTTAATGCAAGGGCCTTTTGAAGGTCGGCTTGGGCCTGTGCCAGGTTACCCCGCTGCATGTTAAGCCGCCCCATCTCGACAAGGGTTCCCGCTCTGGCTTCATTAAGGTCCTTAATCGTCCTGTAAGAGCTGACCACGTCCCCGGTCTCGGAGTCGTACATATCCAGCATCGCGGTATGAGCGGCCAGAAGCTTGTCCCTTACCGCGTCCTCTGCGGTGTTATCCGGAGCATACTGCATGAGGCCTTTCAGGCCGTCTATGCGCGCTCTCTGTTGATCCAGTCGCGTTCCTTCGAATTTCCTGTTTTCAAGGGCGCCCATACGCGACTCAAAAACCGCCTGTTTAAAAGCGGGGTCCTTGGCCAGAGAAGTATCCATCCCGGATGCTTTATCAAGGTTTTCCACGGCCTGATCGAACCTGCCCGCCTTAAGGTCCTGCTTCGCGCTTTCGTAATAATGGCTGGCTCGCTTTTGCGTCTCCTCGGCCTTGCGGCGAATGAGGAACTTCGCGACGCGCCTGTTCTGCGTGTCGTAGAGATGGAAGAGCGCTTTCCAGGCTTCAGCGGCATTCGTCTTTTCCGCGTATTCCCTCACTAAAGGCGTTATGGCGCTAACTACCGGCGCGCCCAGGGAAGAGGCACCCTTACTCAATACCCCGAAAAGGCCCTTTACGACCTCCGCCTTCTGTTCGGCGGAAAGAGCTTCATCCCCAAGGGCCGAAGCAACTTCCTTTATCCTGTCCTGGGCATGCCTTGCCGAAAGTGAAAGAAGGTCCCCTGCTGGAGCGTATTCTCCCAGCACACGCATGGCCTGTGTGGCCCTTGATACAAGTTCGCGCGCGGGTCTTTCCATTGCGCCAAGGTCAACCCTTTTATTCGCGAGATCGCTTAAAAGGGCCTTTAATTCTCCGGCTATCTGCTGGGTCGATCTGCGGTCCTGGTATTTCGCAAGAGCCTCCCGCTCATAGTCCCCCAGGGCGGACTCATCACCGGCCAGAAGAACCTCCAGGGCCTTTTCGTAATCTTGGCTTTTTCTGAAGAGCCCGGAGAGCATAACACGCGCCTTTATGCGCGTTGAGTAATCACGGGATGCGGCAAGCTCTTCCAGGATATTCTCAGCCTCCTCGGTCTTTTCCCCTCTCAGGTAAGCCCCGGCAAGCTCAAACCTCGCCAGTTCATATCCGGCCGCGCTGGTCTCCATTTTCACAAGAAAGTTTTCCAACCTAGATATGGCCTTGCCGGGATCGCCTTCCGCCAGTTTTTGGCAGACCTTTTCTGTCAGCCGGCGTCTCGCCGCCTCCTGAGGACGGGCCCCTATCGATTCGGCCATCTCAACCAGCATCTCATCCTGGTCGCTTTCGATCCGCCGCACTTCCTCCTCGTCCATTTCAAGGAACTTTTTGGCCTGTCTGATCTCCGCGTCCGCGGCATCATCGGGTACCTCAGCCGCGCGCTCCTTCAGATCCTCTATGCGCCGGTTCAGGCTTTCCCTTATACTTTCCGCTTTCAGATATTTGTCAGCCAGAGAAAGCACCGAAGCGGCTTCCTCGGACCGGGCCTCCGCCTTCTGGACAGCTTCGGCAAAACCCGGCGTGGTCTTTCGCGCTTTCCGGGCCAGTTCAATCGCTTTTTCCGACTCGCCCAGTTCGGTATACAGTTCCACGAGCCTGCCGGCTACATCCATCTGCTCGTCCTGTGCCGCCTGTTCCAGGTGATACACGGCCAGTTCCGGCCTGCCTTCCCTCTGGTATACTTCCGCCATAGCAAGATGCGCCCGTGAGTTGGCACTGTCGGTCTCTATCGCCTCGCTGTAAAAGGCGAGTTTCTCCCCGGGCGTGGCGGCTATATCTCCCCTCATCTTATGGACCCTGCTGAGCTGCATGTCGATGTTACCCAAAGCTTCTTCGGGCGTACCTTCCCAGGAGCGCAAAGCCCGGATGCGCCCGGCTATATCCTCAAGAGCTTCCCCGGCCAACTCCGGCTGTCTCTCTAACCGGTCAACCTGCATCCGCAATAGATCGGTCCGCATTCTGGCTATCTCCGCGCTTCTTTCCCGGCGGGTCTTGGCCCTTAATCCCGTGGCCCTCAGCCCGGCCACGGTATCGGCCAGCTCCTCCGCCCGCGCACCCGCCTCGGCAAAGGCTTTCTCACTTGCCCGGCCCTCGAGCTGTTCTATCGTAGCCAGGGCGTTACTTAGGTCCTCCAGCTGCCTTGAGGCGAGTTTGATGCTCCGCTCCCTCCAGCTCTTGCGCGTACGGCTTTTTGCCAGATAAAGCCCGGAGATCCTTTCGTCCCAGTAAGCTTTTCTCTCGGCGTCTTTCTTGCGTAAGGAAACAGCCAAATCAAGCGCCTTCGACAAGCTGTCAAAATCGCCTATCTGCTGGTACTGATCTATCAGCTTTTCACCGGTAATAATATCGATCGTCTCGATCTTTGCGGCCTTGTCGGCATATTTCTTCGCTTCCTTGGCATCACCCAGCTTCTGGTATGCCTCTGAAAGAGAAGCGTTCGCTTCGGGAAGGTCTTTTGCGATCTTCCAGTACTCTGTAAGGACCTCCCTGGCCTGGGCGGCATTGTCCCTGGAAAGATGTATGCGCGCCAGGTCCTGTACCAGCCGGGCCGCGTCCTCCCTGGTGACCACCGGGCCGTAATCCCTCTGCCGTTTCTTGGCTGCGCCCCGGAACCAGGCATCCCGCACCAGCAGGAACCTGTCCGAATCGGCTATAACAGCCTGGATTATCCTTTCAGCCTCTTCGTAGCGCCCCTGCTCTATTAGGGCTCTTGCCAGAGCCTCCCTTGCCTTTGCCGAGCGCGGCCTGGCTCGGGCGGCATCACGGGCGACTTCTTCGGCCTTGGCATGGTCGCCTCTTTTCATGTAGATATCGTAAAGCTTCAGGTCAACATCAGCCATGTTGATAGTATCGTTGCTCTTACTGTAGGCGTTACGCAGTTCGTAAAGCGCCTTTTCGTTCTCTGGGGCCTTTTCTGAGGCCTTTTTAAGGAATTTGACGGCGTCATGCGGCCTGCCCATGTCAGCCAGTATCTTGCCCTTATACATATTAGCTTCCACCTGGTCGGCATCCACGGTAAGGGCAAGTTCCGCGTACCAGAGCGCCCGGAAAATGTTACCCGCGTTGTATTCGGCCTTGGCTATTTCCGTGATCGCCTGCGCGTTATAGCGATCGGCTTCCATACTCGTCAGCCTCTCGAGCGTCTTTCTGTCTTTTCTTCCCGCGAGCATGACGGTGCGTTCATAGACCTCCATATCCTGCCAGTTCTTGCCTTTGCGCTGCATCAACTGGGAAGCCCGCACCACAGACGGGGCCACCTCGGCCAGAACCTCACTGGGCGTTATATATTCTTCCTCCTCGGTGGACAGTTTTTCATTAAGCTTCGCGTAGAGAAGCTCCCTCACTTCTTCTTCGCTCTTGCCGGCAAAGAGTCCCGGTTCTTCCTCCAAGCCCAAGGTCTGGAAAACAGAGCCGAGAAGTTTTTCCTGCGCCATGGCTTTTATCAGGTTATCATCAGCGTTTTTGTAGATATCAGCAACGAGCTCTATCTGGGCGGGTTTATCCTCCGCCGTCTTTTTAACCATATATTCCAGGAGCTTGTCCGCCTCAACCGGCATTCCCTCGATCTGCTCCACCCGGTTATCCCGGGAAGCCTTTATCGCGTCGGCAAGAACAGGCCTGCCCGCTTTCTCGTAGAGGATATCCATCTTCAGTTCACGCAGCTTGTTCTTCTGCTCTTCGCGCCGGGTCCTTCCGAGCTCTCCCTCAACGTCTTCGAGCTCGCCTTCCTTCTGCTGTATTGCCCCCGCCAGAATGCTCATGGCATTGTCCCCGGTCATGTTGACCAGCATCCGGCGGGCATCTTTCACGGCCTCATCTTCGGCCTCTCCGTTAACGACCGTGTCTATGGCCGTAAGCGCCAGCGTGCGCGTTGTCTCCGCCGGGGGCGTACCCTCGGTCATAACGCCGTCAAGCTGCCTGATCTCATTTTCAAGGCCCTGCGCCTCTTCGCTAAGCTCAACGAGCCTTCTGGTCGATCCTTCTATCTGCTCGCGAAGAGCGCCCATCTTTTCTTTTATCGCGGCTATGCCGGCCTCTTCCTCGTATGCGGCAAGATCCTGCTCGAATTTTTTGCGGTCTTCGCCGGCTGCCGCCTGCATCCTTTCATTCCGCCTCCCGTCCAATCCGGCAAGCTTAAGCGATTCCATCTGCTCCTTAAGGGCTGCCATTCTTCCTTCGAGTTCCGCCAGTTCCTCGGCGGCCTCTTCCCTTGAAGAAGAGGCTTTCCCCATGCTGCGGACCAGGTCCACGTAATCGGCCTCAAGCTGCTCTCTGAGCTGAAGCCTCGAGAGCTGGTACCTCGCAGCGTCGAACCCGGGGATCACGCCTGCGTTCTCCGGGTTGCGCCTCTGGGCCTCTTCCAGGTAAGCGAAAGCGCCTGTTGCTTCCTCCGGGGCGCCCTTGAGCTCGGATATCTTTTGTTCCATTTCCTCCCGGGCTTTTTGCGCCCTGGCGATCGCCCTGTCCCTTGACCTTTCCATCCTGTTGACCAGGTCCGACTGCATCCTGTATCTCAGCCACGCAAGTGCTTTCAGGAACCTTTCATTGCGCTGCTGTTCGGTATCCGCAGGTCTTCCTTCGTCACGCCACCACTGATGGGCCACTATCGCCGCCATGGCCACGAAATCCACCGAGGCGCCTTCCCCGCGTTTTTCGGAATCGGCATCGGCCCTCATCATCTTCTTCATGGCTCTCTGCGAACGGGACATGTCACTGAGCTGGCGCATCTTCTCTTCGGCGTCATACCACCTCTGCTCGTCGTCACGTGCCGCCAGCCTGCCCTCGCGCGCGTCCCTGTCATAAAAGGACCGTGCCACACCGGCGATCATGGCATCGTCACTGGTCTTGAGTATGGACCTGACGACATCGGCCACCGGCCTGTCGTCCGCCATGGTTTCATCGGCAACGCCCATCTCCCCGGCGTAATCGGCAAGTCCTTTCTGCCTTGCTTTTGCCCTTTCCATGGCTTTATCTCGCCTTTCCAGGCTCTTTTCGCTCTTTGCAATGGCATCGGCCAGCTCTTTCTCCAGTCTTGCCGCTTTCACGCGGTTGGTCCCTGAAAGATGTTCGGCGGCGCGCTCAAGATCGCCCTGCGCCATGAAGAACTTCGCAAGCTGCACTTCACCCCTGGCCTTGGCAAGGTACCAGTCGCTATCGATTTTATCCAGCTTGGCGAGCACCCCTTCCAGCTGATCCATCACAGCACTGTTTGTGTTAATAAGTTCGTCCGGGGAACCGCCGTATTCATCCAGTTTGCCTTCACGCTGGAGGTCTAACACGGTGTCCATCTCCCCTGAAAGGATCTTTGAAGCTTCTTCCAGTTCTTTTTCGGCCTTTTCCTGTTCGCCCTGCTCTTCGTACAGGCGAGCAAGTTCTCTTTTCTCACCAATGAGGGCTATTTTAGAGGCGAACTCCGCCTCGCTTCTCTGCAAAAAGGCCTTTTGCCTTATGGACCGTATCCTCTCCAGCACATCTTTCCGCTTGGCGGCAAGTTCTTCCTCCCTGCCGGGGACCTTGATCCCGTTCAGGAAATTATAGAGGTTGACCGACTCAGCATCGGAAAGGTCCTCCCTGGCCAGCATCATATCCGACATGGACAGGAACCTGTCAGCTACATCCGTGCTGACCGTTATCCTCTTTTCGCTGATCATCGTGCTTATGTTCTCAAGGGCCTCACGGCGCGCTCCTTCTTCCCTGGCGTTGCCGGCGGCAAAGACATAGAGATCTATTCGTTTTTCTGCGGGGAGGGCCTTGACCGAAGCGATCTTGCCGGAGATATCCGCGCGAAGTTCAGCGTCATCGATATCCCCTAGCACGGCAACGGCTTTTCCCCGGATCTCTTTATTTTCAAGGCTTTCTATCCAGTCGATAAATTCATTTATCTCGGAAGCCTTCTCCTCATCCGCGGCAGTACGTATCCGCTCAATGCGCCTTTTGAGATATTCCCCCGCCCACTCATCCATAACGGGCGCGGCGCGGTCCTCTTTGAGTCTTTGGCCGGCGAGTTTCATGAAGACCGGCCGGAAGTTCTCTTTCGCCCGGGTCCTGGTCATCACGAAATCTGTGAAATACTCCTTCTGCTCGCCTTCGCCGCGCGTCAGTTTCTGATCAAGAAGTTTCAGGGCTTCCTCTCCGGCGGCTTCACGCGCATATTCGTCCTTATCCGAGAGAAGGTCTTTTTTCATCTGGCTCCAGATATACACGAAGGTCAGCCCGGAGCGCCTGTTCTCAGGCTCGCGCTTCAGCATCGTCGCAAGATAATCCGAGAACATCATCAGGCTCGCTACCGATCCCCAGTTGCCCTCGGTCCTGAACCGCTCTATTCTGGAAGCGACTTTCCCAAGGTTCTTCCAGTAGTTGTACAGAGCGCTTCCGGCGGGTTCCCCTTCCTTTGCCTCGGCGGCCAGCTTCTCCGCAAGGCCAACATATGAACCGATGAACATCCCCAGCTTCGGAAGTATAGCGTTCCTGAGAGCCTCGCTGGATCCGAACCTGTTAAGCAGGCTTACCAGATCCTCGGCGGCCTCAAGGTATCTTCTCTGTTTTTCATCCTCGTCCCTGCCGGCGGCGTTAATATATTCGGTCTCGGCGTTCAGCAGGCCATTCACAAGGTGCTCCCGCGCGGCGCTATTCTCCTGAGAAGTGAAACTTGCCAGTGTCCTGTTCCTGAGTTCGCCGGCAACGTTCTGTTTTTCCGCCTCCAGCTCCACAAGTTCCGCCCTCTGGGCTTTGCGCCGGGACCTCAGCCAGTTCTGGTAGAAGTTCCAGGTGGCTCTGTTAATGGATCTGGCAAGATCGGTGAGCCTTTCGGTGCCTTCTGTGATCTTATCCTTCAGTTGAGAGACCTGCCGCTCCATCTCCTCCAGCCTGGTACCTCTTCTTATGTCCTGCGCGACGCTTGAGGATAATTTTTCGAGTTTTTTCGCGTCAAGGGCCTTTTCCAGTCTTTCCCTGACCTGGTCGGATTCGAACCCCTTTCCTTCCATGGCCTCTTTCATGCGTTCCAGCCGGCCTGCCGCGGCCAAACGCATGTTCCTGTAGGCGTCCTTGGCCGATTTACTGATATTGTTGACAAGCGTCGCGGCCGTTATGGACATAAGAAGGCCTGAAGTATCACTAACGGCCACCCCTTCGGTAAAGAGGCCTTCAACACGGTCCATAAGGCGCGGGATATCAATGGTGTTACCTTTTCTGACGGCCACAAGGTCAAGGATTATATCTTTTCGCGCCCCGTCCCTCATATTAGCGAGTATCTTACCGGAGGGGACCTTATCCTGCCTGAGAGAGACCATGGCCATCTCTTCGGCGGCCGCGGCCACCTGATCGCTGTCTTTGGAAGCGGCCATCACCTCTTCCAGCATCTCTTCCGCCTTGGAGAACTCATCGCTTCTCGCATAAAGCCTCCCCAGTTGTAATGCCGTGTCCATGTCCTCTGAGTCGAGAGCCCTTCTTCTTTCCAGGGCTTTAATGCGGTCTTCCTCGGGAGCTTCGTCCTTCTCTTCGGCGGCCTTCTCAAGCGGTTCTTCCGGTTTCGCCTTTTCCGCGGCCGCCTGGTCCGATCCGGCCTCTGCATTCCTCTTAGATTCAATGTCGCTCAGTGAGGAAGAGGCTATTACCAGCTGTTGCTGAAGTGTCTGTGCGTCTGCGGGGGGAACCCCGGCGGTTGCCCTCATCTTCGCGACAGCTTCCATATCCTTCATCTCTTCCAGTCTCGAAGTTATGTCTTCTATCAGCCGGGCGTTCCTTACGGTCTTACCGGACTCCTCCTGCAGCCTGCTGTTCAGTATGCGCGCTCTGAGTGTGAGGATATTTCTGTGGGCACTGTTGGCAAGGTCCAGTTCAGTGATATCTATCTCATCTATATACCGGAAGGCGTCATCCGCCGCGCCGTCTTTCAATGCGACATGCGCCAAAGAGGCGTTCACGTACATCCCGGCGTCAGGACCGCGTTTGCGTATGGCCTTGAGAATCCTGTCCAGGACAAGGCGCCTCACTTCCTTTCTGGTCTCTTCGTTCTCTATCTCCATGTCCATCAGGTTCGAGGCTAACCCCGCGAGTTTGTCCGCAGAATCCAGCGAGGAAACGGAAGCCTTGATCTGCTTGATAGCTTTTTTGTCATTTCCGTCGGAAATGTGCCTTCCAATGAGCCTGGCGTGGCCGTAGACATCCTGGGGATCGGTCTTTATATATCCGGCCATGGCGGCTATATCCGCCTTGGCCGATGCCTTGCGCGTGTATTCTCCCTTTACGGTCCTGCCCCAAACCCTCAAAGCCGCGAATTGAACGCCCGCGGCCGTGAGCCCCTTTACTGCCATCGACAGGAACATCGAGCCCATGACGGTAGCCGGGACCACATAACCCAGCGCGGAAAAAACAGCAAGCCCTACTACCATCTTGCCAATACCCTTCTTGCCCATGAGGTTCGAGAACTGATCCTTTAAGGCTCCCAATGTTTTTTTCTTCTGTTTTTCCTTCTCTTCCGCTTCCTTTGCGTCTTTCTCCTCCCAGCCTTCGGCTATTTCTTCCCTGAGGCTCTCGGAGCGTTTTATCGCCTCGGGAGTGCTAAGCTTTCTTAGAGCGACGCTGGCCTGGCTGTACTTTTTCTCTAAAGCGAGTATCTCCGCTCTGGCAAGAAGCATCCTGTCACGCTCCCCGGCACTGGTCAGGCCGTCCCTGAACATCCTTCTGGGGCTTCTCCTCAAGGCGGTATCCACATATTCTTTCGCCTCCGCTGTTTTCCCCTGTTTCATGAGTGCATCAGCCATCTGAGCGTTGTAAGCGGCGTTGCCTTCCTCGAAGAAAACAGCCATATAAGCATACTTCGAGGAAAGGTCGTACAGGCCTTTTGCCTGTTTCGCCCCCTGCTCATTTTCCGTTGTTTCCGCCTTGCGGTATAGGGCCCTCGATAGATCATAATAAGCTGCCGCGTTGCGCGGATCGTCCCCGACCGCGTTAAGCAGGTCCAAGATCTTCGCGTCGGCGGTTTCTTCCCCTGTCCACTCCTTCACCAGTTCCTCCCTCATCTGCAGGGTCTCTTCACTGGTCCTGCCTTCTGGAAGCGCGTACTGGGAAAGTATTTTTCCTTCGTCAGGCTTGGGCCTAATGCCGAGCGATCTCTTCAGTTTACCGGCGTATTCCCTGATCTTTTTCTCTATCCCCGGTATAACGCCCTGTTGTACGAACGCAGGAAACCGCAAGAGGAGAAAACTCAGAGCTTTCGTAAAGATATTACCGCTGGCTACCGATGAACGCGCGGAAACAAGCACTTTGTTGACCAGGCCTGATACTTTGGGATAATTCTTAAGAAGTGAATTCAGGGACCTTACAAGCCAGGATGTCCTGAACCTGTATTCAAGAGCACTGGCACGGGACCGTGTCTTCTTGCTGATTTTCTGGAGCATTCTCATCCTCCAGCCCCGGTACGGAAGCACGACCTTCTCAACAGGCATTTCCACCTTGGCTCCCGGAGATATAACGGTCTCGGTCTCGCCGAAGACAACAAGCTGCTCCTCTTCGTCTTGCAGGCTACCCGGTTTTTTGAGGAAAATGCCTTCTGCCGTTATGGATATATCATCGGCCGATACGTTCCTGTTCTCCACCAGGTCCTGGACGAGCGGGTCTCTTATCGCGACCTCCGCATCTGTGTCTTCCGTCTCTCTGCCCATCATGGCCGCCATCTGGCCGAGTTTTTTACGCTCCTCTTCCCTGCGCTGCCTTGCCTCGGGAGTGTCGTATTCGGATATCTTCTCAGTGCCTTTGGCCTTAAGAGCCGCCAACCCCACGACAGCCCGCATCGCTTCGGTCTTCTGATCCGTCATGGTCCCGCCCATGTCCCTCACCACGACACGTCCGTCATCCGACCTTACAAGCATGTATATCTTCCCGTCATGCCTGCGGAAGGCGACGCTCTCATCCTTTTCCATATTCATATCAAGCGCTATTCCAGTGTTATCAGCGCCTTTGGTGATAGCCTGGGCCTGATCATACCCAAGAGTAACTGTATCACTGAACCCATAGCCTTCTTCCTTGCCGGTTTCGGTAAGGCCGCCCGCGAAGATAACAAGCGGTTCTCCTTCGCGTCTCATGTCACTGTTCTGCTCCAGCAGGCTGTCCACTGTCCTTTCAACGGCCCGATCATTACCTTCTTCTGCGCTTCTGTCCGCAGAATGGTTAGCAAGTCCCATGAACGGCACGCATATGAAATCCGGTACCGGCGGCGGAGTCGCTCCTTCGGCCATTGCAGCTTCCGCCTCTGCTTTAAGTGTAGCCACCCTCTCCACGTACATCCTGTAGGCTTCGGCCTGTTCCTGTGCCGTCGGCCTTCCCTCGCCCGTGGCCTTACCGTCTTCGGCCTTGGCCGATGCCACTTCGAAGACGAGAGCTTTATCTGCCACTTCACGTACCTGGATACGGCTCCTTATTTCATCCGCCGAAGATGCTTTTACCGTCTCCTGGCGTTCACCCATGAGTATGTCCCTTATCGCGCCCGAAGGCCTGCCTTCAGTATCCTTGCCCAGCATGGCCGTCATCAGGCGTGCCCTTTCGTCCTTCTGCTCTTCCCTGACATGCTGTCCTTTGCGGGCGAGCGGCGCTTCGAACTCTTCAAACGTCTCTACCGCTTCTTCTTGTTCGGTAAGTCCCTTCTTGCGGAGCGTCTGTCTGGCTCTCGGGTTATAGACCCTCTTTCTCGCACTAAGCCCCTTCCACAAAGCGCGTCCGGCTGTACCTGCAACCGAAGCTGCGCCAACCGCTTTGACTCCCCATCCGAAACCGGTTATAGCGCCCGGGATTATCCCGACACCGCCAGTGCTCAGGCCCCCGATAACGGCACCGACGAGGCCTCCTATGACACCTGCGGCCGCCGTGGAGATGGCGCCTACGGCAGCTCCTTCTTTAACTCCTTCGAGGGTTTCCTTGCCGACGGTCTCTCTCAGCGCCTTGTCAGCGGCCTCTTTGCCTTCTTCGGCCTTTATCCTGTCGTAACCGTATCTCTTCGTCCACTTTCTTTTGCCCCAGCTGACCAGCCCGCCGACAGCCGCTCCTATAGCGCCTCCCGCCAACGTGCCCACAGGACCCAAGAAAGTGCCTATGCCGGCACCGACCGCGGCTACCGAACCTATATCGGTCGCCACCTGGGCAGCGGGGCTTTTCGCGGCTTTTCTGGTGGCCTTAAGAATACTTTTTACGGTCCCGTCAGCAGCCTTTGAGACCTCCGACGCCTGTTTTTCGAGAGTGCCTTTGGATCTCGGAAAATCAAGCTCTTCTTCTATCCCCTTGAAAGCTATATCCACCATCCTGCCGGGCATAAGTTCCGGCATCTCGCTTGTTCTTCTCGAACACCATCGGCGCAGACGGTCCTTGAAGTCCTCAGGTTCCAGCCCCCTTAACTTTCCGGTCTGATCGAAATACTCGTATTGCAACAGTTCCGCCACGGTCTCTTCGACGAACTTGGCGAACCTGCCCGTAAGCATAGTCTTCGCGTTATAGTCCATTTTGAGAGTATCGTATGTTTTTCTGGATACCTGGCCTTTAAGTTCTTCATCCAGCTTGTCGTATTCCCTGTCATTGACAAGCGCCGCTAGGACAGAAGTGAAGATCTCCGCGGTATCCTTGTTCAGGTTCCGTGGTGTTATCCTGGTAATACCTTCTCCGCTTTCGGTGATTATTTTCGTTTGAAGGGCTATGCTGAAGTTATCCATGAACTGCGGGTTATCACCGAAAGCCATTAGTAGAACTGCGCGGAGTTTGCGCGTGTCCACTTCGTTCGCCGTTTCCATCCGCTTGGCCAGGTCCTTTAAAAGGCCTGATGCCAGCTCGGGTTTGGTGAATCCCTTCTCTTTACCCTCCAGTATCATTGCCCTGTAGGGGGCTTGGGTATCTTCAAAATTCCGTAAGACCGCGATATCCATTTCATGGTTCTCAGCCCTTCGATCCTGCCCTTTTTCGTCGTGTTCAAGCAGCGCCTGGAACGCATCGGCGAATATCTGGTTCTTAAGCTCCTGCCTTTTCGTTACCTCTTCCGGGGTAAGTTCAATGCCGCTTTTGAGCTTATCCGTAAGCATCTGGTAGTTCTGTATGGCAAGCAGGGCCTCGTTCCTTTCGTCGCTGCCTTCCTCAAAACCCTGAAGCAGGATCTTTCGGTCGGGACCCTCCTGGCTTATATCATAGAAAAGCGATATTTCCGAGGGGTCGGACTGCCTTCCCACACGGCCAAGGGCCTGCAGGAGGTCACCTATTGATTTATTGCTCAACTGTGCCAGTAGCCTGAACCCGCTTATGAACCTTGTATCCAGGTCTATCTCGAACTCGTTAAGGGTCCTGATCCGGCTCCTTAACTGCTCCCTCGCCTGGTCGGTCCGCGCATCCGCAAGATCCTTCTCGAGTCGGTCCCTTATGCCCCCAAGGAGTTCCTTGATCTCGGATATTTTCTTCTGCCTGTTCTCCTCCGCCTGTTCCCCTTCACGGTATTCCGCTTTATCGAGGTCCAAAAGCTTCCTCGCAAGGCTCTGGGTGCTCTGCGAACTGTAATATTCAAGCACATCCAGCTCCTGCATAAGATCCCCCGCCTTATATTCACCGCTCGCGGAGACAAAGGCGGCCTTATCCTGGTCTGTTATGCCCTCTAAAGCGCTCTTTACCTTGTTAAGGCTTTTTATCTCTCTTTCTCTCCAGGCCTTTTCTTCCTCGCGCTGGGCTTCATCCTCTATGCTTTCGGCATCTTCCAGTTTCTGCCTGGCCCGGGTCAACGCCTCCTCAGTTACCCTCAAAGCTTCTACTGCCTCATCAAATATTTGACCCGCCGCCTCCCTCATCGCATCCAGGTCTTCCGCTTTTTGGGCGGCCTCAAGTTCGCCCGCTGCCCGTGACATTCCCGGCAGTCTCCTTTCCTCAAGGATAGTCTGCATTCTCTTAAGCTGATCCGATCTGACATAATCATTGAAAACGGTCAGATTCTTCATCGAAGCCTGATAGTTGGTACCCCTCGCTCCGGCATCAGTGAAGATCGTTATTACGTTCTGTTTCCCGGACTTCTTGATCCTTGCCTTGAGCTCTTCGCCCTTGAACTCACCGCTTACTATCTGTATCTCAACATCCGACAGGTCCATCTCGCCAGAAGCCTTCATCTGCTCGATGATAGCCTCCATTTTCCGCTGCATGGATTTTGCCTGCTCAAAATCCCTTACATACTGAAAACTGGCGGGCATCACATAACCTGTTTGCTCTCCTACGCTCATCTGGCGGGCGCCGCGTTTGATCCACCCCTTGAGCATATCTATCCTGTCGGCTTCCCCGTCTATCAGGATGGATTCGCGGGCCTTTCTTGCCGCGTCGCGTCTTATATGGGTCGGGATATCCAGCACACCCTTGGCCTTGGCGCCGTCTTTACCCTGCAGGATGCCTTTAAGTTCCTTCTCTGAGGCGAGAGCGGTACCGCTGGAACCTGTGATCACAGAGAAGAACTCGGTCCTGGCGGGCCCGCCGCCGATCTCGGATGTGCTGGAAGAATCCCCGTGGACCACGACATTCTTATGTTTTTTCACTTCCCTGAGATACATCTCAAGCACGGTATGCCTGCCGTCGCTGAGGCGGCGGCTACCCAAAAGACCGCTGTTATCGTAAAGCTTGACCTCGCCGGAGACGATATTGTGATCAACCCCCAGTTCAGTGGTCTCTATCATCATGATGGACTTTTTCACCCATTCGAAAAGCTCGCCGGCATCAAGATCCTCTTTCTTCGCAAGGTCCTGGCATCTTTTACGTATCTCTCTTTCTCCGGTCTCGGTCAATTTGAATCCACCGGTCCCCGTCCTGTCCACCTCATAATAATGTTGTTCAACAGCCTCCTCGGGGGTTTTCTCTTCCCCTGTCTCAAGTTCAGCGCGAACCTCCCTGCCTACATCACTGTTAACGAGATTATCGGCAAGTACCACACCCGCCTTGATGAGGTCATATTCATCGGTTCCCGCCTCTATTTCTCCCGCGGGCAGAGCTATACGATACTGCGTGGAAGCTTCCCTCATGGCCGCGTCTATTTCGTCGGTGATGATGAACATGAACTTCCGGCCTTTCTTGATAAGGCGTTCCTCGTCTTTTTTGGCCAGTTCTGTCGCAAGCTCAAAGTTAAAACCGGGAGTATCGAAGGTAACGATATCCACGCCGGTTTCACCCTCGTCGAAAAGGCGCTTTATCTCGGCATTCCTGTCCTGGGAAAGGTCAACGTCGCTTTTTGAAAAAAGCGCTGATCTTAGGCCCATGAAGTCGAATATTTTCTTGCGTTCAAAATGGTCTTTACGGGCAAGGTTCTCGTTCGAGGTCTCAGCGAAAGTCTTAAGACCCGTAAGTGAGGATATGGTCAAGGCTATGGATGCGAATTCAGTTTTACCTTCACCCGTCTGTATGTTGACCATGTAACCGTCGGCCGAAAGAAGTCCCGCCAGCACCTGCACCTCGTAAAGACTGTATCCCAGAGCATGTTCCATACTCAGGTCGGCGAAAGCCATCCCGGCGAACTTCTCGAACTCCGACATGCTTTCGTATGCTTCTTTCATCTTCTCCGGCTTGTAGTTGCCCTGCTCGTCCTTCGCCCCCGGTGCTTCTAAAATATCCCTGACCTTGGCCTTGACCCGCTCACGGAGTTCTTTCATGTCCTTCTGGACGTTATACTGCACCAGAAGCGGCGTGAGGTCATTTTCCATCTGGGTCCGATCGAACTCACCGGACTCGATCTGTTCCATCATAGCTATTATCCTGTCCCTTTTGCTTGTCAGCTTGTTCAGTTCCTCCTGTATCTGATCGATAGCCTCGGCAAGGTTCTTTTCCCTGTCCATCTGGCTGATGATCGCGGCACGGCTGAGAGGCTTGCCGTCTTCGTCTTTTTTGTCCTCAAGCTGCTTTCTTGTCTGAGCAAGGGCATCCCTTCTTGCTTCTATCATTTTCTCCAATCCGTCAGCCTTATCGGTGCCTTCTATATCATCATTAAGCCTGCCTATCATTTCCCGGAGTTTGCCTGTCAGTTCCTCCCTTTTCGCCTCGACGGTGATGTTATCCAGGTAATCTTCAAGCTGCTGCGCCGACTCGGCCCTTATATTGTCACCGAAGTCCTTTGACATTCTTTTTAGCCACCGCGCCCAGGCTTTGACTTCCGATTCGTCCATCGACCTGTAGTGTGCCTCGCTGACCTGGTGGACCTTCATGAACTGGTTGATCATGTTCCTGACTGTTTCCTTGCGCGTTGCATCGGTTCTGCTGGCCTCGATCTGTTCTTCCAGCATGGAGACCAGTTCGGGCATGATCTCGGTGTGGACCTTGTAAAGATACTGCGGGTCCCCTCTTATGGCATCGATCCTCGCCTTTATCCTCTCGAGGCTGGCCGCGTCAAGCTCCTCCATTTTTCCAAGATCGCTCATGACAAGATCGAGCTCTTTATCCATCGATTTGGTGAGAGCGCCCCTATTCTCCGTGTAATCCACACCTCCCTTGTCCATAAGTTCGCGGACGTAATCCTTATCTTCCTCGAATGAGCGGTTCTCCACTTCATCTGTTATCAGGCTGCCGGCTTCGGCGCTGGCCTTTGCCAGTTCCTCGGCTTTTTGCATTATTACCGGCAGTCTCTTCTGGAGACGGTCGGTAAAAAAGCCTTCAAGGTCGTTGCCGTATTCCTTCATGCGTGCCTGAAGCCTTAAAAGGACCGGGGCCGCGTAACCCTCGCCGAACTCGGACATCAGGCCCTGGAGACGGCCGTTAATGTCGCCAAGTTTTTCTGATAGCGCTGAGCGAACGCTCTCTGCGCCTTTTTGGGCGATAGAGACTTCTTCCGCTCCCTCTTTGTCCCTTTCCTCCCTTGTAAGTCCCGAAGCATCCTCGTTCTGCAAAAGCCGGAGCGTGGACCAGAGTTCCGAAAGCGTTACCCTGTCCAGCCTGCCTTCTTTTTCAGCGGCTTCAAGACGCGCCATAAGGTTTTCCGCCTTCGCGAAAAGTTTCTTTATGTTCTCCATGCCGCTTACCGGCTTGCGGCTTTCTTCCTGCACGCTCGTTATTCTGTCTATCAGACCTGTCACCTTCTTGGCATTCTCCCTGACCGCGGCCCCCTCTTCTTCAAGCGATGCGGATTCCATGACTATATCCAGTATCTGCCCCTTCTCCTCGTCACTGGAATAATAAAGGGACATTATTTTATTAAGATTTTCCTGTGTCAAAGCAGCCTCTTCTATATCCATATCAAGCCCGGCCATGCGCATGAGGGCCCTGCGGGTGTTCTTTCTTAATCTGGCGAGGTCGTCACGCACACCATCGCTTATAGTCGGATCAAGCCTGTCCGCGCGCGTGGCAAAATGTTTCAAGAGCTCGGCAAAATCGGGGATACGGTCGGAAAGGGCACTTATATCTTCTGGCAGGGTGTTCTCGAACAGCATTGTCTCAACTTCTCTGAACTCCTCGTCGGATATTCTCATGCTTGGCGGACCGTGAGCGGGGTGGCCTTCCATTTCGGCGAGAAGCCGCGCCGCGGTGGCCGAATCATACGCTTCAAGAGCTGTTTTTAGATCAGCGTATTCGGGAGCCAGCGCGCTGTTACGCCCTTCCAGGAAAGTGATACGGTCCTCCAGCTGCTGTTTTTGGCGCAGTACCTCCGGAGCATCCCCCAGCTTTTCAAGTTCCGCCAGCTTCTGGCGCGTCTCGGCCAGCATAATGCTTACCTTGCCCATATCCCTTATGCCTAACATAATGGCATTCAAAAGCGCCGGCTGGTTCAAAAGCACGACCTTTAGGAGCTCCGGTTCGGCAAGAAGCGCGTTTATGGCGTTCGCTTTCCTGTTCAGCTTATCTACCAGCTCTCCCGTCTCCTCGACGTTACGGGAGGCTTCATCCATAGCAGATGTGCGTGCTGCCAGCTCTCTTTCTTTCCTGATATTTGCCGCATAACGGTTGACCGTACCGGCTGCGGGAGCCACCTCGCCGCGTTCTATAGCCCAGTTCTTCACATACTCGGCTATATCCTTATTCCTGGTCAGCCCGGAAGCCATCGCTTCTTCCACGGCGGCTTGTATCTGATGAGCTTTAAGGGTGGTGCGTTTAGGTGCCTTGGCGATATTTATCTCTGCCTGCAGTTCAGCAGCCCTTTTCAAAGCCCGGAGCTTAGCGCTTATCCATCCTGCCGCCTCCTCGAAGTTCTCCCTGTCGCTCTGGCCGGGTTTTTCTCTTGCGATATCTTCTGCCCTGTTGCGTATCCATTGCCAGACCTCTTCAGTCCTGCCTTCTTCTTGCTCTGTCTGGATTATCTGCTGATCCAGCTCATCGACCCTGGCGGCAAGCTCCTCCGCGGTTTCTTCAGCTGCAGGAAGCTCTTCATCAGAAGCTTTAAAACGATCCCTTAATTCTGCTATCACATTGTTAAGTTCCTCCTGTCGTGCGGCAAGCTGATCTGCAGCTGCCTGCGCACGCGTGCGTCTCGCCGCTCTTGCTTCCGCGGCTTTCCGGGCGGCTTCTGCTCTTTCCTGTCTCTTTCCTTCAGCGAGGTCGAACCTTTTCCTGAGCTGGTCATTACCCATGATGTCATTGATTATCGATTCTCTCTCAGCCTCGGAGACTTCCAGGACGCTGTTCTTGTCGATGAGTTTAATTGCCTTGACCCCACCCCTGGAATTGAGGGTTACACCTATATTCTTGAGGATATCGCTCCTTCTATCCATTACGATGGGAGTCCCCCGCTTATGGAGCGAGGCGAGAAATCCCCTCACCTGGGAATCCGTTACCAGTCCCGCGTCTATTGCCTCATCCAGCGTCATATCCGCCTTCTCCTGCACTACCAGGCCCCTGCCGGCCTGTCTGAAAGCGGCAGGAAGCTCAGGCCGGGCCTGGTCCTCACTGAGGACGCCGTCCCATGCCTCGTTCCAGCTGCTGAGAGCGGAAGTGCCTTCGATAACACTGGACTTATACGCCACCTGCTGGTTGAAAAGGCGAGGCCTGTATTCGGCGGCGTACTCGGGCCTGTCGGTGAGTTTTATGACCTTGTCCCCCACGACCAGGGCCATGGCGTGGGCCCCTACCTGCATGTCGACTTTTCCAGTCTGTTCGAGATTTTCAAGTTCTTCGTAAAAAGCTATCGCTTTTTCCATCTCGGGCGTGCGCCTGACCACGCCTTTCGTCTCGTCAGACAGCAGTTTCAGCTTCTGGGATATCCTGGCCTTCTCGGAGAGCCACCCCTCGGAAAACTCTCCTTCCATCTGCCCCATCCTGTAGGCGATCCTGTCCAGCATGTCCCTGTCCACGAAATCCACTCCCATGGACATCGTCAGTATCTTGTAAGCGTCATTAAGCTTCTGCAGGAAACTCGGGTGTATGTCGTTCATGAGCTGGTTGACCGTGACAAGTTCCCTGAACTGCTGATGATAGTTCCTGGACGCTGCAATAACGTCAGCAAGGCGCCGGGCTTCCCGTCCGTCACGGGCTATACCGTTATCGATAAGGTACCTGCGTATATCCGAAGCCTGAGTGCTCTTTACTTTTTCGAGGATGTTCTCCATTGTCTCCGACTCTACCTCCTGGCGCACGGAGGCCAGGTTTATCTCTTCCTCGGCCTTTAACAAGCTGCTCCTGGCCGAACGCATCAGACCGGCGACATCCTCCCTTCTGGCAAGGTCCATCAGAGCCCCGGCCTCTCTGTCCAGGTCCGCCTGTATCCTTCTGAGCTCTTCGCGAGCAGATGCGGCATCGATCCTGTTCCCCTGGATTTGCCCGATCAGCCTGTTGGCCTTTCCCTGAGCGTCAAGATACGCTGTCTTGACCCGAGCGAGGCGACCCGCTTCGGCTTCGGCCTCTTTCTTTTCCCCTTCCAGTCTTTCCGCTTCGGCCATGCGGCCAAGTGATGCGTACTCTTCACGGGCTTTCTGGATATCGCCGTTAAGCTGGTCCACCAGCTGCTTTACCCTGTTCTCCTGCCTTCCTCTTTTCAAGCCGGAAACCGCTTTTGAAAGATCCGCCACGATATTGGCCATCATGTTAAGGTTGGAGCCGGTATAGCCCTGGTCTTTCATTTTGCCCCACAGTTTGCTCGCTTTTATGCGCGCAAGCTGTATATCCTGCAGGACACCGCTCGAGGCAAGCTGTTTTATTTCGTCCGCTTCGGCCATGCGTACCATAGCCCTCGCCCGGCTGGCCTCTGCCTGATTCTTGTACTTGTCACTGGCCCTTACCTGTGCAAGCTTATCCCGGAGTGCAGCTGCGTTACTCACGTCCGTCACCCCTTCCGAACGCAGGTATGTTTCGGCCGCTTCCATCTCTTTCACCGCCTCGTTCAGGTCCGCAAAAGCCACCCTGCTGCCTTCCGCCTGCCCTATGAGCTTTACAAGACCTCTTTGAACTCTCAATAGATCCGTGCCTATCCCTTCCCTGTCGGCCCTGGCGGCAACCTGCCTGGCCTGTTCCAGAGCTTTCTGGGCCTGGGTTCTTTCGGCTTTTTCCTGTGCGGCGCTGACCGCCTCCCGGGCGGTGAGTTCTTCTTCAAGCTTCTTTTTTGCCTCTTTCCGCTCTGATTCGATCCTGGCTATCTCTGCTCTGTAGTCATCCCGCTTCTCCACCTCTGATATTGCTGTTCTTATCGCCGCTTCGTCACGATGGTCAGTAACTCCCCTGGCCGTGAGATATTCCCCCGCGGCTGATACCCTCTCCATGTCACCGTCAACATACCGGCTCATTCTTCCCGAGACCGCCTCACCCAGGATCTTCTCGAGACCCTGGTGAAGCCCCATGACACCGACCTGCTCGACTGCTCGTTCAGCCGCTTCTTTCCTTCTCGCTCCGGCGCGTTCCTCCCGGGCCGCGACTTCTTTCATGCTCTCTTGCGCCCGGGCCACGATGAAATCCCTTAATTCATTCCTCTGCTCGGCGGTAAGACGTGAAAAGAGATCCTTTCCCTCCGCCGTAGCCGCAAGGTCGTTCAAGTATTTATCCACGTTGTTCTTGGCATAATTCGGGTGGCTCCGGTCGTAAATAGACCGTGCGTCCGAGGCCATTGTGGCTATATCCTGCTGAATGTTATTTTTAAGCTCCTCAAGTTCGGCTTCGGTCCTCCTGGCAAGAGCGTCCTTTTTCGAGTCCGCTTCAGCCTGAGCGATCCGCGTCGCGAGTTTCCGGTTTATGTTCTGCGAAAGGCTTATGAGTTCCTGTGTCTGGGCGTTGGTCAAAGCGCCGGTAACACCGTTGAGTGCCGGATTGGCCTTTACACCTCTTATGTATTCTCTCAACGTCATTAATCTTTCCATTTCCTGGCCCACGACCGCCTTGTGATCAAGACCCATCTCTTTGGCCTTCAGGATCATGGAAGTTGTACTTTCATAGGCTGCAAGGCGGCCCGTCCTCTCTGCTCGCTGACCCCAGTCCTTCGCCGTGGCAAAAGCCTTTACGGTAGCCGGCGCTTTCACACCCGGCTTCATTTCATAGACAAGTCCGTTCTCGAAGACAAGACCGAGCCTGCTTCCTTTTTTCCCGCCGTAAAAACCTTCCGACATGGCCACATCAACGCCTATCACCTTTCCGCCGAGCGCCGATTTCAAAGCCCGCGATGAGGGGTCATGGCCGACTACTTGTTCATAGCCCGCTATTTCGCCGTACATGGGGGACCTGGAAACGTACCCGGTGAAAAGACCGACCCTGCTACCGTCTATATTGTGACCGAAATTAAAGATAGGATTACTATAATCATTGTTCCTTACAGCATTCACGAGAATTTCGTTGACCGAGCTTACGAACTCTTCTTCCGAGAGATCGGCCCTGGAACCTTTTACCATGTCCGCTATTTCACTGGTGATAACACCGTGGGTAAAGACCTTCCCTCCCACTTCATAGGAAGCAACAAGATTCCCCTCCAGTATGTCTCTTTTCAGTTCCTCCACGAAAGCGTCGTTCATCAGCGACCGGTCCATGCCCTTGGTGACCGCGCTCAATCTCCGCTGGTCCTTGACCCTGTTGGCTTCGTTCCTCTTGTTCAGATTATGCCAGAGCAGGAACGCAAGCTCATGATTGCCTATAAGCCGGACAAGTTTGCTGCCTTTTTTGGCGGCATCTTTCTGTAAGCGCCTCATATACGTTATGGCCTCTCTGGACTGGGGGCCCCTGTCGATCATGTCCCCCATCTGCACCAGCGACATGTTCTGGCCTATCCACACGTCCTGCTCCGCGGTCGCGCCTTTTCGTATCACTCCGGCGCCTTCCAGGTAATCCCTCAGGGCCTCCAGGTCTCCATGGACATCCGCGACCGGTACAACTTTACGGTATTTATCCCTGCCCCGCAGACCGGTCACTCTTTCACCGGTAAGCTGGGCGACCTGTGCCTTGCCCCACATCTTGTCCGCCTGGGTCCTTGCGGCGAACCTTACCTGCTCCTGGTAATCCATCGCGTCCTGATATCCGAACCTCGCGCCTCCTTCACTAGCCGCCCAGTCAAGCACTTCCGCATGCAGGGACCTGTCCTCCACGGCCAGGGCGCTTCTCTGCTCAGCGCTCATCTGCCGTATATCGGCCAGATGGCTTGCGGCGACGGCTCCCTTACCGAAGCTTACGCCCTGTTCCATACCCGCGATGATATGTGCCATTCTGCAGACCATTTCCCTGACGCGCGGGGCTCTTTTCATGCCAAGCTCTCGCCATCTTTCGGCAAGTTCGGCCGCTTTCGCCCTGAGCGATCCGTTCTGCATCCACGCCGCTTCACGGGCTTCGTGGTAGACGGCTTCTTCGAGAAGTTGCCCGTAATCGGCTCCGGCAGCCTCGGCCTGCCTGCGGAAATCTGCATTGGTATTACGAACGATGTAGAGCACGTTATTATCCCTGAACTGGTAGGCCAGTCCCGCGTCCTTGAGGCCCTCTCCCAGCTCACCGAAATCAAAATCCACTACGACCGCTTTCTGGCCTTCTATGGTCTCTTCAGTGCCTCTTGCGCGGGCCGCCGAAAGAAAAGCGTCCCTTCCGGCGAAAAGCCTTCGGGCCCTGGCGCCCGTATCCTCGTCCGTTCCCATGCGTTTGGCCGCGCCGGAGAGAGCGATCACCGTATCCAGATATCCGTCCTCGAAGATGTTCTCCGTGCCGTCCTGGTACCTCACTTTAACGCTTACCGGACGGTTCTGCCTGTCCATTGAGACGCTGAAGGCGTTGATCTGTTTCCTGTCGGCGGTAGTGAAGTTTTCTATCAGCCACAGCCTGTCCTCCATAGGCAAACCCTCCACCATCCGCTGGAAACTGTCCTTGCTTTCCTGGTCCCAGTTTTTCATGGCCTGTTCGACCGCGATCCGGGGATTGGCCCTGGCTAAAAGCACCAGCGCCTGGTCTATCGTATCTGCTTCTTCCAATCTTCTTTCCGAAACCCCCTGATCTCTGGCGGCCGACTTCATTACCTCCAAAAGTTCCGCCGAAGTTGTAACATTGGCTAAAGCGTTCCTGTCAAGTCCCACCGTCTCGAAAAGCGCGTTATCGACAAGAGACATGTCACTAAGCATCTCTTCGGAGACTTCCACCATAAGGGCCCTCGCCGCGGCCACCTTGGCTATCTCGCCCATATTTACTTTGGCCCCTCTTTTAATCCTGGGATTGAAGGAGTTGTTCATCTGCTGGACCTGCATCTGTTTCGCGGCAAGGGGAAGTATCATGCCTTTCCTGGATTTATAAAGATCCAGGAAAGCCCCGGCGTACGCCTCTGCGTTCCTTCCGGTCATATCCATGGCGGCCATATCGGCAAGGGCCTGTTCACGCTCGGCCCGGGCGGACTCGGCCTCCTCGGTCGCTTTCGTCCTCTCCTCCCGTGAAAGGCTCCTGTCACCGGCTTTCTCCATCGCCGACTCGGCTCTCTGCCCGGCGTCGATCGCCTTCTGCATCAATGCGTGCTTCCTGGCGGACAGGATATCTCCGGCCATCTGTTCATACTTGCCGTCATTGGTCGCCGAGGCGAAGCCTTCAGCGAGCGCGAGATTGATCCTGGTCCTTCCGCTGGAGTCCATCTCCGTGCTGGCTAGAAGTCTCACGTTGGCTTCCGTCTCTGGCTGCAGGATAAGCGCTTTGTCGATATCACCCAGGTTTTCAAGATCGGACTGCTCAAAAACGAACTTCCAGGCCCATTCACCCTCGGCGTTCCTGTAGACGACCACGGGAGCCTGGGTCTTTTCCTTTGTCTGGGGATTTATGTATAACGGGTGTTCATGACCCTGAACGCTTACATCCCTCTCGCCCAGGTGGTCGAGTATCCTTTGAGCGAGGGCCGTATCCACTGTCCCGGACCTCTCCCCGACACCTTTTTTAAGTATTGCGCCTTCACCGGATGAGATCACGCCATCCCTGCCCGTCTCCATTCCTATGTTGAACCCGGGCTGGTGCTCGGCGACTATACTTCCGGTAACATTGCCCCGAGCGTCCTTTTTGGCCACAACGTATTCCGACGGATAAGTGCTTTCGAAAGCACGCATCAGCGGATATATCCGTGGGGATGAATGTCCCTGCTCAAGCGACATGAATACCTCCGGCGCCAGGTTCTGCCTGATCTGCATAAAATCGAGATTGCCGATAAATTCACCGACCTCGCTCTCGGTCAGTTTCCTGCCCTCGTTAGCGGCGGTTTCCATCTTATTCACGAAAGAATCCGCCCGTGATGCCTCCCTTTCCAGTCCTGCGAACCTGAGTTCATCGGCGAACCACTTCATGTTATCCACCGCCGACTGCGTGACATATTCGCCGAGCTCCACGCTGAGAAGAGCGTCCACCAAACCACGCTGTCCCTCCTTTTCACCGAATACCATTTTCAGGACCTTCCTGCCGCTGGCGGTTATACGGTCCTGCCCGCGTTCCTTCATCTCAAGGATCATATCCCCGTTGTAAAGCAGAAGACATCCATTATCCGCGGCATACTGCTGGAGCCTTTCCAGTGATTCCACGTCATTATGAACGTCTCCCACCGCTATCATGTTCACCGGCTTATCCAGCTGTCTCTGGGCCTGTTCCATCGTCATGGCCCTACTGCGGGAGACGGGTATGCGAACCTCGTCCCCTTCGGCGTTCCTGGTGACCGCGACCGTGTTCACGACGACCGTCCCGTCCGCCTGGCGTTCTATTCCCTTCTCGATGAGCATCTCTTTCTTGTTGGCACTGGCGAGCTTGATCTCTTCTTCCATGAAGCGGCCTATCGACACTTGGTCCTCTCCCCTTTCGGCCATCTGATGCGCTTCGGAAACGATCTGGTCGAGGCTCTTCTTGAGGGTCCTTCCCGCAGAATCCTTCACTTCCCTCAACAGAAGGTCCACCTTCTGGTCGGAAAGATAAAAGGAAGGCATGCCCAGCGCCTTTATCATGGCGAAACGCACTTCACTGTCGGCGTTCCTGAGAGTCTCCGCCAGTGCGTTATTCCGTGATATGTTCTTGAAGGCGTTCTCTATGGTAGTTGAAGCGAACTCGCCGCCTATGGTCGCGAAAAGATAACCCGCCAACTGGGCGGCTTCCCGGTAATCCATCCCCAAGCTTTCCATGGCTTTGGGTATGGCCCTTAAAGCCCCCTCATAATTGCGTACTTGGGAAAGACCGAAACTTGCCGCCATCTTACCAGCCGCGTCGGACTTAAGTATCGCTTCATAGACGCTCTTGTGGAATCTCCTGCTCTCTCCGGCAAGGGCCCTGAACCTTTCCGGTTCGTTCTCCGCCATGCGCCCAAGCTCTGCGTAATGATAAGGGGTCAGTCCACCAAGTTCGGTCCTGCCGAACATTGCCGCCTGTTCGGCGCTCGCCGCTATATGAGCCATCCGGGAAAGGATCTGTGGCATCATATCCGCTTTGATGCTTTCTACGGCGGCCTCATCCTTTTCCAGGCCTTCGGCCTTGGCCTGTTCCTTGGCAAGGCGCGTCGCCTCCTTCTCGGCCAGTTTGGAAAGACCGCTTTCAGAGACCATCGCCTGCTGCCAGAATGCTTCCCTTGCCTCATGGAACCTGGCTTCTTCGGTGAATTCGGCGAACTGCGGGTTGGTATTGAGCGCTATTATCAGGCTGCCATCCTGCGCCCTGAACTGGTACGCCGCCGCGGCATCCGCGAGGCCTTCACCGAGCTCCGCGAAATCCATTTCGACCACCCTGGCCCGCATGCCGTGAACGTCGGTCTCGCGCACGTTCATCTCATCGGCAACGCGCTGTATGTCCGACTGTCTGGCACCTAACTGCCTGGCTCTGAGCCCGGTATCCTCGTCGGTCCCCACGCGCTTGGCAGCACCGCCCATCTCTTGCTCTTTCTCGGCGGCTCTTCGGGCCTCCTCATCGGCAAGGCCCTCGACCATTTCTTTTTCGGCTTCCTCTTTAGCGGTGCGCGCCTCGGCCAGCTCCCTTGTTTCATCATTAAGACTGGCCAGCGCCAGGCGTCCTTTCTGGATCATCTCCTGGCGGCCTCTTTCGGCCGCGTGCCTCCTATAATCCCGGTACTGCATTTCGTACGCGGCCTCTACACTGTCAATGTCCTGCCCGACCTGCTCGCTGTAGGTTCTCAGAAAACCATTGACCCTATCCTTTAACCCTTCTTTTGCCTGCAATTCGGACTCGGTCAGAAATGACCTTAATCTTGCCGCCAGTTCCCCGTTCCTGTTGGCGATGACCTCGCCGTCCACTTCCACCATGCCCTTTTTACGAACGGCCCCCATTGCGGCCAGGCGGTGTATGAGGGTCTCGGCGTGGGTTTCCGCAGATCTCGATTCATCTCTGGAGTCAACACTTGTTCTTCTTTCGGTGGTAAGGTGCCCCTCAAAAGCGATGTTTATCCTCTTTTTCCCGACCTGTCTTTCGAAAGCATCCGTGTTGATCTCGGCGTTGGCAAGTCCTGAAGCGCTGCGCAGAGCCTCCGATATCGCATCTTCATTGATCGTACCCCCGTTATTCTTCATGGCTTCCACGAACGCCTCGTGCACGCCCACGCTGGCGGCGAGGATATAATCGTCCGCCATATCATGTGAACCGATGTACGAGTTCAGGGCCTTGAAGGGGAACATCCTTACCTCTTCCCCCCGCTCTCCCAAGACAACGTAGTCGGTCTCTCTTCCGCCCAGGCCCTTTTTGAGGCGTGCCATGGTCTGCGCTTTTTCATGCTCTGAAAGGTTGTTCAAGTTGGCGTGGCACATCATGTCCACGTTAAGTACGTTGACCGTACCGTCCTTGTTGATCAGTACCATGAAAAAGTCCGCGGGCGGGCCTCTTACCATCAGTACCCTTTCCTCGTCGCTTAAGGCTTTTCGTTCTTCAACGTCCATTCTGAGAACCTCAACAAGCAGATCATGGAATATTTCGGCATTGTAACTTGTGTAAGCGTCCCCGGCGTCATATTCTTTGCCCGTCCTTTCCCGGGCCCTTGCCAGGAATTTCTGGACGGCTCTATTCATGGTCTTCTTGACGCCCTCTCTTCTCTCTTTCACATTACTGAGGTTCTCAAGGACCGTCTGAGCCTGTTCACCGGTCTCGACTTTCGCGAAATCATGTTCGGTCACGACGACCATGCGGTTATTGAACCCCGCCATGCCGTACTGCATGATCTGGAGAACACGGTCCTCTCCCCTGAAAGTGATGCCTTCGGGAGCGTTCTCCCGCGCTATCATCTCCATGACCTGCTGCCTCTGTCCGCTTGCCTGTCGCCACATATTTTCAAGTTCGGCCCTGGCTTCCTCGGCGCTTTCTTGCTGCTCATATACGCTCGTTATAAGTTTGTTTATGGTATCAGCGTCCCATTTCTTTCCAGCATTCTCTTCGGCCGCGGTAAGCATATCCGCACCGGTTACCTGGCTGAGTGAATCCCTGGTGGCTCTCACGGCCGCCGCCGGCATTATGAAAGGCGGAACGTCAAGCCTCGCGCTTTCAGCGCTTTCTCTGCCGAGCATCAGGGCGACACGGTTCAGAAAAGCTTTTTCAGCGTTTTTGTCCACCGCGACCCTTAAAAGACCCGCTTCCTCGTCGAACACAACTTTGTTGCCGGAGACCTCCTTAGCTATACTTTTTATCTCGGCCCTCTGGTCCTCGGAAAGGTCCATCTCGGCGAAGTCATATATCTGGTAGCTTGATCCGGCGTCCACGAGCTGTTTCTGAAGACGCAGCAGGAAGTCCTGCACGTCTTCTTTGGAAAAGGATTCGGGGAACATGAAAAAGTGTTCGTCCTGCCCGAAATGGTAAGCGAAGACGCCTTCTGCCTCAGCGAAGGCAAGGGCTACTTCCGTCGCCTCCGGGGAAAGTTCATCCATTATGTTCGCGCCCACGGAACTTTCCCGGGCCTTACCGGCCATGCCGTCGGCAAATGCCGCCCAGACCCGTCCAGACCTCGCCAAAAGATCACGCAGCCCGTCATATCCCGTTTTGGTCCCGTCCGCCCTGCGCACGGCAGTTACCAGTTCCCCCGCGTCGGTGCGGGTCCCCTCCAGTATGGATTCAGCGAGACCCTGTTCGACCGCTCCCTGCTCCTGCGCTTCGGCGAGTATCAGCGCCGGAAGGAGTTTCGGTGAAGTCCTGAGAGCGGCACGAGCCTCCTTGGTAAGATAGATCCTCTTATTGTCCGTATCCGCGAAACTCCCCATGAAACGCGTGCCGTCCACACTATCCACCGTGACTATCGACCATCCGGAGACATATTCGGATATCTCCCCGGCGCGGGCGTTACCTTCAAGGGCCTCTTGAAGCGCCTCCACCGCTTCGGCGTCATCAGTTAAATTCTCCTCGACCCCCGCCTCTTGTATGCTCTTTAGTTCCTCACCGGAAAGCTGGCTTACCGCCGCTCTTCTCTCGCGGGCGTTCTCCGATTCGACCAGAGCGCGGAGCTTGACACCAAGTGAATCTATCTCCTCTCCGGCTCGTTCTTCTCCGGTGACGCCCCTCATTTCGTTCATGGCGGCTATGACACGGTTATCTTCTAAAGCCGTTTCAGCGGAAAGCCCCATAACAGAGGCGAGTTTTTCAACCTCCTCCTCCAGCTCACTTAAAGCTTCTTCCTTGTCGTGGTGCCTTTCCACGTAATTGGTCAGCCTGTTAAGAAGCCTGTCTATTTTCTGGGACTGTACGTTCTGGAGAAGTTCCTGCCCCCTTTCGACCGCCATGGCGCCTATTTTCTCGGCTACGAGTATCGACTGCTTGAACTTGACCTTTTCTATGGCCTCCGCGCTGACGTCGGTAACAGCAGCGAGGGTTATTTCCTTTTCCTTGCCCTCGGCTTCCTCGGCGGTGGTCACCTTGAATCCCAGATTACCACCGAATCCCTGCAACCCTTCGGTATTAGCCCATATATCGACCTCGCCTTCTCTTCTGACGTCTATGGTCACCTTGCCAAGGAAACTCGCCATTAATAGTTTGGCCGCGTCCGCCTGCTCCTGGGTTATTTTTCCCTCCGCGGCCAGCATGTCCTGGCTTCTTTCGTAAGCGCGCTGGTACCTGTTCACGTACTTTTCCATCAGCTCCGGGGTAAGTCCGACCTTCTCCGAGAACATGTATCCCATTAACAGCGCCGCTGTCTCGGCGAATTCAAGTTTCTCCATCTCACCCGTCTTAGAGTTCTCCAGTATCTTCTTGTTAACCGCATGGAAAGAGGTCGCGGCCAGGAATTCCTCCGACTCCAGGTACTTCTTGTACTCGTTGGTCTTGTTGGTGAGTATGGTTATATAGGGCCTTTTACCGGTCCTGGCGTTGAACCTGGGAAGAAGGATTATGTAGGAAAGCTTGTCGGACCTGAGAATATCGGTAACGCCTTTTGTATGGAACCCGCCGGTAATTATCGCTCCCACGCTGGCATTATTCTCCTTCATGTACTTGATGGTGTTATTCACCATCGCCCGGTTCCTGCCGGTAGCCGCCTCGTAAAAATCTACCGCCTGCGGCAGTTGCCTGAAAAGTTTACCCGTCTCACCCAGGTCGGCAGGAAGGGGTATGCCGTATTTTTTGTAGCTCGTCTTTATGAAATCCATGAACCTCTCGAGAGTGAACTTATCCATGTTAGCCTCGAAATACCTCAGCTGTCCGCTGGTAAGCTTGACCTCGAAGACGTTATGGAGGATCTCGACATCCTTTAAAAGCGCGGTAAGCTCTTTTTCCTCGTCGTTCCTGTAGAGCTTATCCCTTACCCTGTTCTCGTAATCGTCTATCTCGTCCATAAGGGAACCCAGGTCTATGGACTCATAGAGATTGACATAATCACAGAAAGTCTCCAGTTCATTGTAATGCTCAGAGTCCAGGTTCTCGCCCTTACAGGTGAACAGTATGTATGAATAGAACTGGCTCTTGGATATCTTGCCAAGCTTGAACGAAAGGCTTTTGAGTATCAGCTCTTCCAGCGGTTCCCTCCTAAGGCGTTTGGCCAGTATGTCCAGCACCTCGTCCCTCTGCTGGTTGGTAGCCCTGTAATTGATCGATTTTTCCGCTTTTACGGCCTGCATGAGCTTATCTATGTTGGGGTAGTTCTCGCATTTTATGCCGTTCTTGCCGCCTATCTTCCTGACCTGGGCCCACCGGCTGGTGAACTTGACCCCGTTACGGTGGTTGAGCACCGAGTTGCGGTTGAGCCGTTTAAGCTCATCGGAGAGTATATTGTCTTCCAGCGCGTAAAGAGCGCTCCTGAGCGAATCCACTATCTTCATGTTGCGCTGCTTTTTATCAAGAAGACCGAGGAAAGCTCCGTAGTTCTTCAGGTAAAGGTCACTGTCATCGATACCGTAGATGTTGACCGGCGTGGTGGACATCGCGGAAAAGAATTCACCGGCCGAGATCTTTCCCGATCGCATCAGGTATTCGGAAGCCTCCTTTTTGGCCTCCTCGTCCGGGAAAGCCGATATAACGCTCATGTCGATAAAACCCTCGGCGCCTTCCACGCCCACGAAATTCACGTCATAGTTGACGGCAAGGTTCTCAAGCACCGAAACTATGGATTCCTGAGCACCGTAATTGTCATGTACATCCTTGATATTTATTATGAGCTCTTTACTGGGGGTTTTGTTTATGTCCTTGGTTATGGCGATATCACGGGGTATGGATACCTGATTAAGATCTATCCTTCCTTTTACCAGAGGCTGGCCAGTCTGCGGCTGCACCTGGCCGAAAGTGATCTGCTGGAAAAGAAAAGTGATCACGACCGCCATGGAGATGATCCTTATCCATGGCCTCGAGCGTTTTTCGCCTGCTTTTGCGAAAACCCCTCCGGGAGACTTCCCGGTATGATTATTATTGATATTCGCCTTCATGATCGCACCTTTCTTTGCCACTTATTAAAATTATTTAATAACTATGCAAAAAAATTTACACACTTCACCTTTTAGTTATATTTGCATAAAATCATATAACTATTAGATTTAGACACACTCCAACCCTTTTGGTTACGGGATGTTGTAAACATAATTGTGCCTTTTCTCATCTGTCCCCATATAATAGTTTATCATATATATTATATATGCACAGGTTAAAAAGCTAAATTTTTTAAACTCTAACAAAGGCGGCTTTTATGCACAAATGTCGATGGTTTTTTATACCCGAGATGAAAGATCTTTGATGATCATGGGGTCATTTTGCCCAGATTTTCGCCCTGCACCCACCCTATTTTGCCGTCAGGGCGCTTAATTTTATACCAGTCGTCTTTTTCGCGCAGTATATGGACTTTCATGCCCTCGTATATCGGAAAATGCACCGCCGCGTCCTCAAGTGGCTCGAACTTGGCATCTGTGATCTTCGCGGTAATGACAGCGCCCCTGTTGAGGTCTTTTATCTTCTGATGGGTGGGAATGATCACCATGATCAGCACCAGGCATAAGGTTATGATAACAATGGTTGAATACATGGCGTACCTTTTGAACACCCTGGTCATTATGATGTATGCCGCAAGCAAATAATACAGGAGAAATGCGAGTATCATAGATTGTTTGAGGGTAAAATAAACCATCCCCATGTCAAGCCACTTGAAAAGGATGGGTTTCTTCTCGGGCGGATCCGGTCTTTTCATAAGGGACTTGGCATGCCTCAAGTTCAATAGAAGATCGCTGTCACGGGGCATGAAGCGCTTCGCCCTCTCATAGTTCAGTATCGACTCGCCAAGCTCGCCCTTTTTAAAATACGCGTTGGCGAGATTATAATAAAGGTTACCGCTTTCAAGGCCCTCTGCCAAGATAGACCTCCATTTCTCGATAGCCATTTGGTAATCACCTGCCTCATAAAAGAGGTTTGCCCGGTAGAACGCCTTTTCAGCGGACCTTACCCCTTCTTCCTGTGCGAGTGAAAAAGATGATACAAAAATGACAGAAACAGCAACCAACACGAAAATGATTTTCCTCATAATGACCTCTTGGAATTAAGATAGCCCACGAGTTCCTTTATTTTCCCGAGCGTGGACTTCATGTCGGATTTATCCATTTTAACCCGGGTATAAAGCCCCAGGTAACAGTCAGAGAAAACCGCGCGTATCTTTTCAGTGATATCATCCCGATGGATCTTGCCACTTAGGCGGTCGTCTACTATCTGTTCGGTTACCCCTTCTGGGGGCACACCCAGCCTTGTGCCCAGATAAACCTGCATCAGCTTGAAGACCTTTTGGTAGAACTCTTTCGCCTTGCCGACCCTCAAAAGAGACCTTGCTTCTGCGATATCCCGGCTGGCACGTCGGGAAGCTGATAGCCATCCCGCGTAAGAAGTGTCCTCCTCAAGAAGCTTCATCCTTTTCTGGGTAATTACCGCCCCGAAAAAAAGAAGTAACGGGAAGATCCCGAGGAAGATAACACCCTTGCTTTTATAAGCGTGGGGATTGCCCCGCTCCAGCTCTCCGGGAAAATCCTTTATATAGATTATCCCCGTGCCGAGTTCTTCTTCGACGGGTTTTCTCGCCGGCAGGGGTTTGGTCACGCCTTCAGGTTTCTTTTGAACAGAAGGAGGGCCTATCACCTCTATGGGTATATTCCCCTGGGTCAGAGTGACGAACTCGGCCTTGTCCGGGTCGAAATAACTGAAACTGACCCGCGGTATAGCCCGAGCGTCCGGTGAGGCGGGTTTGATCACCTGGGTAAAAACTCGATTATCCTCACCTCCCAATTCCTGGGCTTCGTAAACCGTGAAAGCATCAGTCTCCCTAATGGCCGGAGCCTTGACGGTATTAAAATTACCTTCTCCGGTAACTGTCATAGTAATAATGATGGGCTCTCCCACCTTTACTGTTTTCTTGTCAACACTTACCTCTAAGCCGAAGTTACCTATAGCACCACTGAAATCCGCGGGCCGGCCTCTTGAAGGAACGGGTACCACGCTTATCTTGATGGGTTCGGCTTCCAGCTCCATGTGCCTTGAGTCGCGCCCGCCCAGGAAACTGTTATAGAAAGCCTGATTATCGTTGAGTACTTCAGCACGTGCCTTCGCAATGTCAAAGCTCGCTTTCACGGGACCAAAGGTGTATTCTCCCGGCTCAAGTATGAAAAAGGATTTCCTGAACCTCAGGACAGCGTACCGTACCCCGTCACTTACGATCATCGCCGGATCGATGCTCCTGTATTGTTCGGTAATATACTCCTTGCTGGGCTGGTCGGATATCTCCAGGTTCTCTACATCCAGCCAGTCCGTATAGAATTTGACGGTGACAGGAACTTTCTCGTTCACGTAAACTGTAGTTCTGGGGATGTCTACCTTGAGGTATATCCTTCTTTTAATATCCTCTTCGTCAGGACGCGCCTCTTTCCTCCTCGCCAGAGGAACTTCAGCGTCCTTTGAAACCTTCAAAAAGACGGTGTTCGACGTATAGTTATTTCCCCGGTAACTGAACGAAAGAGGTCCTATCCTGAACTCGCCCCCCTTAAGAGGAACTACTGTGTATGTATGCCTCAGCGAGTCGGAAATAAGACCGCTTTCCCGGGCTGGAACGACCTTTGAACCGGAATACTTGAAATCAAGGCCTTCTATGTACGGCAGCCCCGGGGCGGGGATATCCATGCTGTCAAAAAAATACAGGTACATCTCAACCTGTCTGCCGGGCTGAACGGTTTTTCTGCTGAGGTCTATCTTGAAATTAATGTCCCTGGCGTGGGAAGAGGCAATAAATAAAAGCAGGAAAACGGGAACAGCCAGACATATTCTTTTCAAGTATGCTTTGCTCACCTATCACTCCTTTCGGCTTATTATCCGATACTCGCTATAACCCTTTAATATAAAGGGTTATAGCTTACCAGTTCTTCTCGACATCCTTGGATGCCGGGGATTTTTCCCGCTTGATTATTCTCTTCGGTGCTTCCCCCTGCCAGTAAACGTCTATCACCATCTCCGCACTCTGTTCAGACATCTCCGTGGGACTTTCCTGTGGCTCTTCCCCGGGAGATTCTTCTTCACCGGCATCGGTATCCTCTTTTTTCCCTTCTTCCGATTCTTTCTCGGCGGGCTTTTCTGAAGGTTTTTCTTTCGCCGGCTCTTTAGTTTCTTCTTTTTGTTCAGACTCTTTCCTGCGCTGTTGCTTCATCTTTTCCTCGGCCCTTTTGTGGTCTTCTCTAGCGCGCTCTTCCCGGCGACCCTGGTCTTTCTGCTTCTGCTGATCTTTTTCCTGAGCATCCTTTTCCCGGCGCTCTTCCTCTCGACTACGGTCTTCTTCTTTTCTTTGTTCTTCTCTTTTTCTGTCCTCGTCGCGCCTTTGCTGGTCTCTTTCTTCCTGGCGCCTCTTTCGTGATTCCTCATCCTGCGGCAGACTCTTGTCCTGGCGGTCTTTTATATCCTCTTCTCTCCGCTGCTGCTCTCGCTTGCGGTCTTCCTCCCGCCTCTGGTCTTCACGTTTCCGGTCCTCTTCGCGCCTTTTCTTTGCTTTCTGTCGATCTTCTTCACGTCTTTTGTCTTCGCGCTTTCGGTCCTCCTGCCTGCGCTCATCTTTTCGGCGCCTGTCTTCTTCGCGGCTTTTTTTCTCTTTATCATACTCCTCATCTTCCTTATCTTTCTGTCCTGGTGTTACAGCAGCTGCCCTGCGGGCCTTGTGATCTTCCTCGCTTCTTTTATCCTCGGTCTTCCGGTCTTCCTGCCTGCGTTTATCCTCGCGTTCACGCTCATTTTTGCGTTCCCTCTCCGTACGCTCCTGGTCCTCTCTGCGCCGTTCGTCTTCACGTTTTCGGCCTTCTTCTCGCCTCTGCTCATCCCGCTTACGGTCCTCCTCACGCCTCTGCCGGTCTCTTTCTTCCTGGCGCCTCTTTCGTGACTCCTCATCCTGCGGCAGGCTCTTATCCTGGCGGTCCTTCAGGTCCTCCTCGCGCCTCTTT